>JACPPO010000028.1 GCA_016190945.1 Acidobacteriota bacterium
ACCGATGACCGAGGCGTGCGCCTGCTCGCGCTCTTCGACGGGAAAACGCCGCTGCGCGACGTGGTGGCGGCCTATGCGTCTGACGCCGGACTTGACGTGGTCAGGGCATGGCTCCACGTGGAGACGTTCGCGCGGGACGCGCTCAGGCAGGGTTTTTTGTCCCGCGACGGTGCCGTCCCGGTGCCCTATCTTGGACGGTCGGCCTACCTTCAAACCGATCGGTTGGCCGAGCTGTGGCTGCACGTCAACGATTTCTGCAATCTCGCGTGCGCTCACTGCCTGGTGTCGTCAGGGCCTGATCGGTCCCAGGGATTGCCGACCGACCGCCTGCTGGACGCAATTGATCAAGGGGTCGCTTTGGGCGTCCAGCGATTCTTTTTCACAGGCGGGGAGCCACTCGCCCGTCCAGACGCGCTCGAATTGAGCCGTCGGATCGTCACTGATCACCAGCGTGAGCTCGTCATCCTCACCAACGGCACACTGTTCAGGGGCGAGCGGCTCGACGGGCTCGCGGCGCTCGCCGGGGACCGACTGCGGGTCCAGATCAGCCTCGACGGCGCCTCGGCGGCGACCAACGATCCGATCAGAGGTGCCGGAACGTTCGAACGCGTGACCGAGGGGATCGGGGCCGCCGTTGCAGCGGGCCTGCGGCCCAGCGTCACGATGGTGCTCCTGAAACACAACCTGGGCGACGTGGAGGCGCTGATCAGACTGGCGGCGTCGCTCGGCGTCCGAAACGTGCATCTCCTGTGGCCGCACCGCCGCGGTCGGGTGCTGAATGGCCCGTTCGCGAGCCTGCCGGGGGCCGACGTAATTCTGGGCGCCGTGCGCGGCGCTCGCACCGTCGCGCGCGAGCTAGGCGTGACCATCGACAACGTCGAGGAATTCCGCCTCCGACTCGACGGCCGTGCAGGCGTCAAGAATGATCTGGCCGGCGCCGGATGGAACAGCCTCTGCGTGTACACGGACGGTTGCGTCTATCCGTCTGCCTCGATGGCCGGTGTGCCGGAGCTTCGGTGTGGTGATCTGCAGGCCGCATCACTCGAGCAGATCTGGAAGGAGAGTTCCGTCTGCCGAGAGATGCGTACCGCCACCGTCGAGCGCAAGCCGCAGTGCCGGACATGCACGCTGAAGTTTCTCTGCGGCGGCGGCGACGTTGAGCACGGCTACTGGGCGTCTCGCAGCTTCGTCGGACACGATCCCTACTGCGACCTCTACAAAGGACTGGCGGCCGATTCCTTTGCGGAGCTGGCGTCGGAAGGGCGCGCCACCGTGCAGCCGCGTTCAGGCTTCGATCGGCCCGTCGTCTTTCGAGCGATGGGTGAGCGAACGCTGCACGACGAAGAGGCGATCGTTCGGACGACGCATTCAGCGTGCGTGCTCTCCGAAGAAGTCATCGAGCGGTCCCGCGGATCGGTCCGCGAGTTCTACGGACACGCGGCCGAAGAGCCGCAGGCCGAACTCTGCTGCCCGGTGCGACCCGACGAGGCCGATCTCACCCACATTCCGCGCGAGGTCGTGGAGCGCTTCTACGGCTGCGGCAGCCCTGTGACGGCTGCAGGGCTGGCACCGGGCGAGACGATGGTCGACCTCGGCTCGGGTGCGGGCATCGACTGCTTCATTGCCGCGAAAAAAGTCGGCGCCGACGGACGCGTGTACGGCATCGACATGACCGACGCGATGCTGACGGTCGCCAATGCATGCCGGCCGAAAGTCGCGGCGGCGCTCGGGTGGGACGTCGTGGAGTTCCGCCGGGGATTTCTCGAAGCGATTCCGCTGGGGGATGCAACCGCCGATGTTGTCACCTCGAACTGCGTGATCAACCTGTCGCCAGATAAGCCGCGGGTCTTCCGCGAGATGTGGCGCGTGTTGAAGGATCATGGCCGCGCCGTTGTGGCCGACATCGTGGCCGATCGAGAGGTACCGCCCAAGATGCGCGCCGATGGACAACTCTGGGGCGAATGCATCAGCGGCGCGCTGACCGAAGAGGCGTTTCTCGCGGCGCTCGAGCGCGCCGGCTTCTACGGTGTGTCGATTGTGAAGAAGACCTTCTGGCGTGAAGTCGAGGGCTGTCGCTTCTACTCCGTGACGGTGCGCGGTTACAAGTTCGAAAAAAAGGCAGGGTGCACCTACGTCGGCCAGTATGCAATCTATCTCGGTCCGCTGAAGGCCGGCATCGATGAAGAAGGACATCTGTTCCCACGGGGGAACCCTGTCGAGGTCTGCACCGACACAGCCGCGAAGCTCTCGCGGGCGCCCTACGCGGGATCCTTCGCGATCGTGGACGGTCCCGCGGGTCATGTTGCCGTGGACGGCGGCGAGGCGTGTTGCACGCCGGGGTCAGGCTGCTGCTGACGACGTGTGGGTTCGGAGTGAAGTGACCCGCGCCGGTTGGCGCGTTGCAAAGGAGGGATTGATATGCATCCCAATCCAGTCCGTGCGATGGCCGGTGGTCTTGCCGGCACGATCGTCATGACCGCGATGATGTACATGGTGGCCCCGATGATGGGGCTTCGGATGGACATCGCGGAAATGCTTGGCTCCATGTTGGGCAACAACTGGATGGCAGGCATGATGATGCACTTCGTGAACGGGACGATCATCTTTCCGTTGATTTACACGTATCTGTTGTACGCGTGGCTGCCCGGCAGCCCGACGGTGAAAGGGACAGCCTGGGGCGTAATCCTGTGGGTGCTGGCACAGGTCGTGGTGATGCCGATGATGGGCGGCGGGTTCTTCAGCATGGCGATGGGTGGGATGATGGCGGCCGGCGGCTCGCTTATCGGGCACCTGCTCTATGGCAGCATTCTCGGCGCGGTCGCCGGCGCACCTGAAGCGAGAGCGGTGACTGCCTGATCATGATGCTGGCCCTGTTCACGAT
>JACPPO010000027.1 GCA_016190945.1 Acidobacteriota bacterium
CTGGTTCGGGCTCGGGACCCGCCGCCCCATGAAGTGCTGCCCCTGCCGGCTGGGATCCTCGTCGACAAAGTCGACAAAGAAGTCCATCGCGCAATTCACTTCGCGCGCGAACCATGTGACGTAGGTATGGCAAGTGGACATGACGGGCGGAACCACCATCGTACCATCGCCTTAAAGATTCACGGCAAGATGCCCTCATCGCCCATGCGCAAGCTCCTCGGATCGCTCCTCTTCTCAGGCCGCCGAAGTGGCGGACTGCTGCGCCGTACCCGCAGCGCGGTGGAGTTTCACCTGACCGCTCCCGCTATTGACGCGTACGCACCGGCCGACGATACGGTGGACGAGCGTCTCGTCATCCGATATCTGTACGAGTATCTGCGACCGTCAGATCGTGTGTGGGAGACCTCTCTGTGGTTTCCAGTGTCGTATTACCCGCAACGCCTGCCCGGCTTTCGGTAGCGGCTACCAAAGTAGCTCGTCGCCCCGGCATGTCATGCCCGGCGCGACTGGACGGTGCGCGTCAAGGGCCGCCACAACATCGGCGTGCTGCAGCGCTTGGGCGGCGCAACGCAGGCGACGCCACTCCGACGGGGATGGACTTGCGCCATGCTCAAGGAGGAGGCGCAGGACGTCCGGCCGCCCGATGGAGATCCCGGCCTCAAGAGGTGTCGCCTGCCGCTCCACGTCGTTTCCGATCAACCCCGGCCGCACGGGCCGCCGCTGGTTCGGATCGTCGCCCTGCTCGAGCAGCCGGCTGATCTCTGCCGTGTCGCGCACCGCCGCCGCTTCTGTCAAGTTCACGACGGGGGCGGCCCAGCGCGGATGTTCACCCACCAGCGTGACAGCCAGCATCGTTGCCTCCACGATGGCCAGGAGGAGTAACGGACCTGCAGCCGCGGCAATCAATACTCGTCGAACCATTTCGATTGCCAGGCGGGGATAAATCTGGGCGCGACGACTCGGCGCTCGAGGGCGTCGCGGCGCAGGCGATCGGCCACATCGCGTTGCATCTCCGTTGAATTCTCACGGCGTGGCGCTATCGCCCAGTCGTTTCGCGTCTTGAATGCCGTCATCCGCACCGCGTAGTGCAGCCCCTCGGCCCGTACGACCCATCCGGCGGACGCTACCGCCAGAGCGATACCAAGTGCGACCGAGGCGGGCGTCCAAGCCGGTTTCGTTATCGCCAGCAGGCGGCGTACCGCCGCGTACGCGGCGAGAGCGTAAAATGCACCGGCGGCGCTCACGATCTCGTCCTTCGTATAGGAGAATGACAGAGCGGCATTCGCCACGAGAACCGCACCGAATATGAAGAAGCAGCGATCCGCTTCGTGCCCGGTCGAACGATTGCGCCAAGCCTCTGCGGCGGCAATGACGATGATGATCGTGGTAAGGAAAGACGAGAAGAGGGCCGCAGCGGTGCGAGGTGTCAGCTCACCGCTTAGATATTCGCCCGTGGCCACCCAAAGACCCGTGCGCGGTTCGGAAAAGAGCACGGAGACAACCGAGGCAAACACGTTCAGCGCGTAGAACGGCAGCGGCTTGTCGCCGAACCACGTCCGCAGCGTCTCGGGATCGAGCGTTTGAAGGAGGTACGCGGCGTTCTGCTCGTCAACCGGGGCAAGGCCCTGCGCGAGGAGCACGAAACGCAGATACAGGTAGCCGCCCAGCAGCATCGACACTATCGCCAGGCCCACGCGCGAGACTCCTCGCATTCCGCTCAGCCACGCTGCCACGAGCACGACCCACACCAAGAGACCAGATTCCAACGTCAGCGCGGCGACCATGAACGTCAGTGCCGCGGCGGCATCGACCATCCAGCCAGAGCGCGCCTGGGCGAGATTTAGGGCAATGAGGGTGAATAGGGTGATCTCCAAGTAGTGGTTGACGGGAAAGCCCTCTCGTATCAGCCCGCTGAAGGTGTGGAGCCCGATGAGGACCCCGAGCGCAAAGACAGCAGCGGCGAGGTCCGTGGCAGTCTCGATCTGCAGCGTCCGCACGAACATGAACACGACGAGCACGAGCACGTGGAAGCCACGATAGGCAACGGTGTAGTGGCCATGGGACAAATCAAACAGCGCCTTCGTCTGCGCAACGCGCAGCGGCCGAAGTCGTACACGATGCTGTAGGCCACTGACGAACGCCGAGGCGATCGATGGGAATTCGGCGGCGTCGAGAATTTCGTCGAGGCTATCGGACACCTGGACGGGAATCCGGGTCAGGTCGTACGCAATTGAAAGCGCGAACACCAGCGCGACAGCGTAGGCACGCCGTCGCATTTCACTCACGCCACAGTAGCGTCCCGATGAGGTCCCGCTCCCGGTCATCGAGGACGACGAAGGGCGCGGCGCCGACGCTGGATAACGTGCGGCGCGCGAACTCCAAGTGCTGCTCGAAGAACGCCGCCTCCGAGTAGAAGGTCACCGACGGCACGCCACACAGCGGCGCGAGGTACGAGAACCCGCCGTAGGTGCCAACAAAGGCACGTGCCCCGCCGATCACCGCCGTCTGCACCGCCAGGTTGTTCTCCGGCGTAAGCGACGACGCGATCGAGCGAACGGCCGCTGATTCGGGCGTCGCATCCACGTGGTCGTCGACGGAGAACGGCATGTTGAGGAGCACCACCGGTATCCGCGCGGACACGCGCCGCACGACGTCGCCGACCAGGACACGGTTTGACGGCGTGTCCGGAAAACTCCGACTGAAGTAGAAACGGATGGCGACGTATTCGTCCGGCAGGTCCGGAGGGACGTCGGCCCGCGGCGTCCCCGCCAACGATGCGGGTTCGAGGTACTCGAACATCCGCCGCATGGGGAGCTGGTCCTTCCAGTACGGATACAACAGGTTGTACATGAGCGACGGGTGGACGACGACCGGCCGCTCGATGCCGAGCGCGCGCGACGCCTCGCGAAGCAGCCGCCGATCGAAATGGCCCACGGTGCGCTGCTTCCGCGTCTCCAGATCCGTCGCTGCCCGGAATTCCGCGGGATCGACCACCGCGAAGATGTCCTGGTAGCGTGCCGCGATGCCCGAGTACCACACTGCGGCTCCCCCGCGCGAGATGACGGTCAACGGGACATCGCGCAGGCGTGTCTTCAGCTTCCGAAGAAATGGGATCCAGTAGAGCAGCTCGAAGCCGATCTCTCCCGTCCACGGCCCCGCGACCACCGGGCGTCCGGTCCGCAGGGCGCGATCGACGATCCGCTGAAGCGCCTGCTCGTGCACGGCCTGCTCGTCGAAGAAGTCGACGCGGCGCAGCGCGCGCGAGGTGACCTGCGTATGACCCAGCACGGCGCGCCGCAGCTCGGTCATCCCCTTGCGAAGCCGCACGACGTCCCGGCTCGCCAGGGCGTCGACCCGCTCGCGCAGCCGCGTCAGCTCCGAAGCGTGGCGGGAGGCAAGTTCCTGGACCGCTGCCAGCTGGTCGAGCCGTGACCGTATCTGGGCGAGCGTTCGCCGCTCCTCTTCCCAATCCGGCCGAAAGAACGGACGCGCGCGAAGACCCAGAGATCGCAGAAGACGCTGCAAGGAATGACGCGATGCTATGCTTGAACGCGCATGCCGTCAATGGAGACACAGGACGACGCGCAGGTTCGGCTGCGGATCCTGTTCTTCGTGCACAACCTCGGAAAGACGCGCCATTTCGACGGCGTTCTGGAACGGCTGACGAAGCGCGGCCATACCGTCGTGCTCGCGGGCGCGGGCAAGAAGGGCGCTGTCAAGGCATCGAAGGTCCTGGGCAACGGACGCCGGCTCGACGTGGTTGTGTGTCCCTCGCGGCGCGTCGATCGCTGGAAGACGCTCGCACCGGCGCTGCGCCTGATGCGCGACTACCTCCGTTTCTTCGAACCCGCCTACGCCCACGCCGATAAGCTGAGGGAACGAGCTGGTTCCTACGTCCCCGATGCCGTGCGCAACATGGTGCAACAGCACCGGTGGATGCGGCGCCACGCGCGGCTGCTCGGGCGCGCGCTGGCCATGGCCGAGACGGCGATTCCGCCCGAGCGGTACTTCGAGCTGTTCATCAGATATCACGAGCCGGATCTCGTGCTGGTGACTCCGCTTGTCGGCTTCGGCTCCTATCAGACCGACTACGTGAAGGCAGCCCATCGCCTCGGCGTCCCGGTCGCGTTCCTGCCCTTCAGCTGGGACAACCTGACCAACCGCGGATTAATCCGCGTCCAGCCCGATCGCGTTTTTGTGTGGAACGACATTCAGAAGCGTGAAGCCGTTGATTTGCACGGGGTCTCGTCGGACCGCGTCGTCGTCACCGGTGCCGCGCGATTTGACGACTTCTTCGACTTGCGCGCCTCGACCACGCGCGAACAGTTCTGCGCCGCTGTCGGCGTCGATCCCGCCCGCCCGCTGCTGCTGTACGGCTGCTCGTCGCCCTTCGTGGCGCCTCGCGAGGTCGAGTTCGTGAGGCGGTGGATCGAACAGGTCAGACGGAGCGCCGAGCCCGCGCTTGCTGATGCGGCCGTGCTCGTCCGGCCGCATCCCGTTCATACCGACCAGTGGGACAACATTTCGTTCGCGGATCTGCGGAACGTTGCGATTTGGCGCCTGCCCACGGCCATGAACGCGGACCAGGGGTTGTACGATTCCCTTCACCATTCCGCCGCGCTGGTCGGGCTGAACACGAGCGCGATGCTGGAAGCGTCCATCGCCGAGAGGGCCGTCTGCACGGTGCTGGCGCCCGAGTTCACCGGCGGGCAGGAGCAGACCCTGCACTTC
>JACPPO010000029.1 GCA_016190945.1 Acidobacteriota bacterium
ACTGGGCGCGCTTCGGCACGTCGATCTTGCCGATCGTCTCGGCCGCCCGCACGTACGCGAACTCGCTCGTCATCGCCGCCACGTAGTCCGTTTTCGACGCGATGGACGGATACTGCGCGTAGGTCAGTGTCTCGGCCAGCTTCTCGTGGCAGCGGTGCAGGTACCCGATCACCGCGTCGAGGCCGATGACTGTTTCACCTTCCAGGGTGAGGACCGCGCGGAAGACGCCGTGGGCCGATGGATGCTGCGGCCCCATGTTCATGGTGAGGCGCTCGCTTCCCGCGTAATCGACTTCGACGCGCGCGCTCGGGGTTGGCACCGGGGCGGGGCTCATCTGTAGGGCGGATGCGGGGTGTCGACCGCGTAGGACTTCAGAAGCGGGTAACCCTCCCAGTCGTCGGGGAGCAGGATGCGCCGCAAATCGGGATGGCCCTCGAAGTGGATCCCGAACATGTCGTACGCCTCGCGCTCCATCCAGTCGGCGCCGCGGTAGAGCGGAGCGAGCGAGGGGCAGGTGGAGATACCGGGGCCGAGACGCGTCTTCATGACGACCGACACGCGGTCGTCGAGGTTGTCGACCCTCGCGACCACTTCCAGTCCCGGCTCCTTCCAGTCGACCGCCGTCAGGAACGAGAAGAACCGGCAGCGCAGCTCGTCCTTCGCGAATTGCGCGAACGGCACCCACGCGTCCGCTGACAGCGAGACGACGAGTGGCGGCCCACTCTCAACCTGCGCGCCGCCGAACTGCCCTCCCACAAGGGTGCGAGCCTGGTCGTAGGTCACGGCGTCAGTCGACCTTTGGATTCGGGGCCGCGCGCCTGCCGGTGCGCCGGAAGTGTGCGATCTGCTCCTGCAGGAGGAGCAGCCCGTTGAGGAGCGACTCGGGGGGCGGGGGACAGCCCGGCACGTAGACGTCGACCGGGATGACGCGGTCCACCCCCTTCACCACGTGGTAGCCGTGCCGGAAGGGCCCGCCCGAGTTGGCGCAGGAACCCATCGACAGCGCCCACTTCGGATCGGGCATCTGGTCGTAGATGCGCGTGAGCATCGGCGCCATCTTGATAGTCACCGTGCCCGATACGATCATCAGATCCGCATGCCGCGGCGAGGCCCACGGCACCATCCCCAGGCGCTCGACGTCGAAGCGCGAGGCAAACGTCGCCATCATCTCGATCGCACAGCAGGCCAGGCCGAACGAGACCGGCCAGACCGATGATTTTCGCGCCCAGTTGAAGAAGGCGTCCGCGGCGGTGGTCACGACGAAGCCGCCGGGAAAGCCGTGGATCCCTTCGGTGACGCTCTCGAAGAGCGTCGAGTGCTTGTCCCCTCCGGGCCGCTGCTGGTGGGTTTCCTCCCACTGCTGGAGATCCTTGAAGTTTCTCCAGACGGGTACCGGAATTTCGGGGACCGGGGGCTTCACCGCCACTCGAGGATCCGCTCCCGGTAGGCATAGAACCAGCCGAGCGACAGGATGGCCAGGAACAACACCATCGTCCCGATGCCCCACATCCCGAGGCCTCGCACCGCAAGCACCCACGGGAACAGGAAGACGGCGAGCGCGTCGAAGACGATGAAGAGCAGGGCGACGAGGTAGAAGCCGACGGGAAACTGCACCCACGCGTCGCCGACTGGTTCCGCGCCGCACTCATAGCTTTCGAGCTTGGCCGCGAACGGACGACTCGGGCTCAGGACGCGCGCCGCCGCCAGGGAAACGACGGAAAACGCCACGATCAGGCCGAGATAGATGACGACGGGAAGGTAACCGGTCACCGGTCGACTCCTAGCGGAAGCTCTCCATGATTTCGTTCAGAACCGCTTTCCCCGGCCGTGTCCGGGACTCGGGAAGCGATGCGAGCGGCTCGTCGACAATGCCGAGCAGATCGATGAAGTCCTGCTTGTCAGGCTCGATGTAGATGATGCCCGTCGCGTACTCGCCTCGCGCGGTTGTTTCGTGCAGCAGCCGTAGGGCGCTCATCTTGTCGGTCGGATGGTAATCCTCGGCGAGCTTGCTGAGCAAGATCTTCGACCCGTTGTGCAGCGTCACCGCCGTCGTCGTCCCCGGATTGTACTCGACGTCGATGCCCTCGAAGTACGGGACGAAGCTGACGTCGCTGAGCGGCTCCTCGTGATCCTTCACGTACGAGTAGCTCTTGGTGGAGCCCTCGTGGTCGTTGAAGGTGACGCACGGCGAGATGACGTCAAGCATGCATGTGCCGCGGTGGCTGAGCGCCGCCTTGAGGATCGCCTTGAGCTGTTTCGGATCGCCGGAGAACGACCGGGCCACAAACGAGGCGCCCAGCTCGATCGCGAGCGCGCAGGTGTCGATCGGCGGCAGATCGTTGACGACGCCCGATTTCAGCGTGGAGCCCAGGTCCGCGGTGGGTGAGAACTGGCCCTTCGTGAGGCCGTAGCAGCCGTTGTCCTCGATGACGTAGACGATCGGCAGGTTGCGGCGCATCAGGTGAACGAATTGCCCGATGCCGATTGCGCCCGTGTCGCCGTCGCCGCTGATCCCGATGGCGATCGTCTTGCGATTGGCAATCACGGCGCCGGTGCTGATGGACGGCATGCGCCCGTGCACGGCGTTGAAGCCATGGGCGTCGTTCAGGAAATACGCCGGGGCCTTGCTCGAGCAGCCGATGCCCGAGAGCTTGATGACCTGCGTCGGGTCGATGCCGAGCTCAAAGAACGAGTCGATGATGCGCTCGGTGATCGCGTTGTGCCCGCACCCGGCGCACAGCGTCGTCTTGCCGCCGCGATAAGCCACCGGCTCGAGGCCGATGCGATTGATCTTCTTTCCCGGTGCCGCTGGCGGCTGTGCTGGTGTCGTCGACATCTCCGTGTATTCTCCCTCCGAAGGCCTTTAGGCCTCCGCACGCTCCTGGTTCAATAGCTCCATCGTCACCGACCGGCCGTCGATCGGCAGCCCGATGTAATGGCGGATGCTGCGAAGCTTGGCGAACTGCGCGGGCGTGCATTCCATCCTGAGCAGCGAGAGCATCTGCGCATCACGATTCTGTTCGATGACGTACACGCGGTCGCAGCGATCGATGAACTGGGCAACCTCCGGCGTGAACGGGTAGGCGCGGAGCCGCAGGTACGACGTCTCGATCTGGGCTTCGTTCTTCAACTGGTCGCGCGACTCGACGATGGCCCAGTGCGTCGTGCCGTAGGCGATCAGACCGATGCCGCCCTTGCCAGCCATCTCGACCTCCGGCTTCGGCACGAGCGTCCGGGCCGTCTCGAACTTGCGCGCGAGCCGGTCGAGGTTGTTGGCGTAGTCGTCGGCGCGTTCGCTGTACTGGGCGAGCTCGTTGTGTCCGGACCCGCGGGTGAAGTACGCCGGCATCCCGTCGCCCGGAACCGTGCGGTACGGGATGCCGTCCCCGTCCACGTCCCGGTAGCGCGCGAACTCGCCGATGCGCTTGAGCGTCTCGGCGTCCAGCCGTTTACCCCGATCGTGCGGCTTGGTCGGGTACTCGAACGGCTTCGCCATCCAGTTGTTCATGCCCAGATCGAGATCCGACAGCACGAAGACCGGGGTCTGCAGCCGCTCGGCCAAATCGAAGGCGTCCATGGCCATCGTGTAGCACTCGGCCACCGAGGCGGGGAGCAGCAGCGGGTGTTTCGTGTCGCCGTGCGAGAGCATCGCCGTTGCCAGCACATCCTGTTGCCCGGTGCGAGTCGGGAGGCCGGTCGACGGCCCGACCCGTTGCACGTCGAAGATGACCGCCGGCACTTCGGCGTAATAGCCCAGGCCGGTGAATTCGGCCATCAGCGAGATGCCGGGGCCCGCGGTCGAGGTCATTGCCCGCGCCCCCATCCAGCCGGCGCCGATCACCATGCCGAGCGCGGCGATCTCGTCCTCGGCCTGAATCACCGCGTAGGTGGCCTTGCCCGTCTCCGGATCCTTGCGGTACTTCTTCAGATAGTCGATCAGCGACTCGCAGAGCGACGATGAAGGGGTGATCGGGTACCACCCCACGAAGGTCACGCCCGCCATCATGCAGCCGATCGCCGCGGCGGCGTTGCCCTCGATCAGAATCAGGCCCTCCGTCTTGTTCATCGGCTCGACGACGAATGGATCCTGTTTCGTGAGGTCGGCTTCGGCGTAGTCGTAGCCGGCCTTGAGCGCGCCCATGTTGAGCGCGATCGCCTTCTCCTTTTTCCCCATCTGCTTCCGCAGCGCCTTTTCCATCTGCCCCATGTCGATCGAGAGCAGTCGCGACAGCACGCCGTCGTAGATCATGTTGCGCACGAGCCGCCGGAGTTTGGCGTCGTGCGTGATCGTGCCGACGATCTTGTCGAACGGAACGGGATAGAACACGACGTCGCCGCGCAGATCGTGAAGCTTCAGCGGCTCGTCGTAGACGACGGCCGCGCCCGCGGGCAGCGTCAGGACGTCCTCCTTCGCCGTCTCCGGATTCATCGCCACCAGGAAGTCGACTTCCTTCTTGCGACTGATGTACCCCTTCGCGCTGGCGCGAATCGTGTACCACGTCGGCAGGCCGGCGATGTTCGACGGGAACATGTTCTTGCCGGACACCGGCACGCCCATCTGGAAGATCGACCGGAGCAGCACCATGTTGGCGGTCTGGCTGCCCGATCCGTTGACGGTGGCTGCCTGGATGGCGAAATCGTTGACGATGCGCCTGGCGCGCGGCTGGGGGAGGGATTCCTGAACGGCGACGTCGGTCACTGACATTTTTCTACCCCGCTCCCAGGCTCAAACCCCGTAGAGCCTGCGGAGGAGAAGCGGATGAATTACAGATCGGAATCGTTACAGGTCTGAAACCCATCAATCATATCATTCGCGTTCCGCGATCCACCTACGATCCGAGACGGTGCTCTGCGATCACGTGCTCTGGCACGACATTTCCGCCGATCAGGTGGGCTTGGATGATGGCCTCGAGCACCGGCGGGTCGCACCGCGCGTACCAGGTCCCCTCCGGATAGACGACCGCGACCGGGCCGCCCTCGCAGATGCGCAGGCAGTTCGCCTTGGTGCGAAGAATGCCGCCCCGCTCCGAGAGCCCCAGCTCCTTGAGCCGGCGCTTCAGGAACTCCCAGGCGGCCAGGCCCCGCTGCTTGTCGCAGCACTTCGGGTTTGTCTGGTCGCAGCAGAGAAAGATGTGGCGCCGGGCGTCCAGCACGCCAACGTCGGCCGCAACCTGCTTCTGAGAGTCGGTCAAAACAACATCACCTCGACGCTGTCGCCCTTCTCCACGACATCGGTGCCGGCGGGAATCTCGATGTAGCCGTCCGCCTGCGACATGCTCGTGATGTCGCCGGAGGCTTTGAATGCCGGTATCGCGGCGCCGTCCACGATTCTGACTGTGCAGATCTGATGGCGGCCCGGGGGCGACACGATCTGGCGGCCGAGCGGCACGGCCACCGACCGGATGGCGTGCGGCGCAAGCCGGGCCATCCGTCGAAGCGCGGGTACCATCAGGACGTACGCGTTCGAGAGACAGGACGTCGGGTATCCCGGCATCCCGAAAAATGGCTTGCCGCTGACCCTCCCGAACGCCGTCGGCTTGCCCGGCTTGAGCGCGATGCCGTGGAAGATCACTTCGCCCCTGGCGGCCAGGAGGTCGAGGATGCAATCGCGTTCGCCGACCGAGCTGCCTCCCGAAAACACGAGCAGGTCCTGATCGAGCCCGGCGTCGAGCGCTCGCGTCAGGTCCTCGATCGTGTCGTCGACCGTCAGGTACGCGACCGGGACGCCCCCATGTGCCGCCACCGCCGCAGACAGCGTGAATCCGTTGATGTCGTAAATCTGTCCCGGCGCGAGCGGCCGGCCCGGCTCGACAATCTCGTTGCCGGTCGAGAGAATGGCGACGTGCGGCCGCGCGTAGACGGACACCTGAGCGAGCCCTAGAGCGGCAATCGCGCCGACCCGGCCTGGCGTGAGCGTCGTGCCCGCCTGAAGGACTTGCTGTCCGCGGCGGATGTCCGCACCCTGGGGACCGACGTTCTGGCGCGGCGACACCGGCGAGAACACGCGGACCGCGCCAGACGCCTCGCCATCGGTGTCCTCGACGACAACCACCGCATCGGCGCCTGCCGGCATCGGTGCGCCGGTGGCAATCTCGATGCACTCGCCCGGTCCGACCGTCCGCTGCGCGACTTGACCGGCGAAGAGCGTCTCTATCCGCTTCAATGTGCGCGGTTGCTCGCGAGTGGCGCCCAGCGAGTCCTCGGCGCGCACGGCGTAGCCGTCCATCGCCGCGCGGGCGAATGGAGGGACGTCTGCGGCGGAGACGAGGTCATGGGCGAGCACGCGGCCGTTGGCGTCGGCCAGCGGCACGCGCTCGGTCCGGTCGATCGAATGCACGGCGGCATCGATGCGCGCCCGCGCCTCGTCCAGAGAAATCGTCTCCCGGATGGGTCGCATTCTGGTTGTCATGCTTCCGTACGAGGTGCGCCGTGCGAGGTGCGAGGTGCGGAGGGTCTCATCTGCGTAACTGCTGCACGACGTGGCCGAGTTCGGGGAGGATGAGCCGTGTCATCGCCAGGCGTACGGCCTGTTCCGAGCCTGGGAGCACGAAGATCGCCTTGCGTGCGGCGGTGCCTGCCGTGGCGCGGCTGAGCATGGCGGCGGCGCCGATCTCCTGAAAACTCAACATCCGGAAGAGTTCTCCAAAACCATCGAGTCGCTTTTCGAGCACGCGGTCGATGGCCTCGAACGTCCCGTCGCGCGAGGTGACGCCGGTTCCGCCGGTGGAGATGATGACCTGGGTGCGCGGGTCGGCCAAGTGCGCGCGCACGTGCGAGGTGACCTGCGCCGGCTCGTCTTTCACTATGGCGTGACCGGTGACCAGGTGGCCAGAGCTCTCGAGCAACTGGCGGATGGCACGACCGCTCAGGTCGGTGTCCGGCGTGCGCGAATCGCTCACCGTGAGCACATAGCACGCGACCGAGGCGGGCGCCTGCGCCTGATGCTCGACGTGGCTCATGCTCGGATTATAGTGGCGAGGCTGAGGCCCAGATGCGGGGCTTTTCGGCGGTGATATAGTTGATCGGCACCCCATCCTTCGCGCCCTTAGCTCAGTTGGATAGAGCGTCTGGCTACGAATCTCTGCTCCATGCCAGCCCGATCACGGCCGACCCCGGAAAATCGGGGTCGGCCGTTGTTGTGTTTGGTCGTCCGAGGTCGATTGAGGACGCGTGTCACGGAAAAGTTTGCACAAACGTTGCACAGGCGATGGATTCTGCTGCTGATACAGACGGTCTGGCCGGCGCTTGGCCAGCGCCGAACCCCGTGTGCAAAGTTTGTGCAGCGAGGGTTCGACGGGAGCTCTCAAGGAAGCCTCTTCGATCGCGAGAGAGATCCCAAATCGATAGTGCGCGTGCCCGATTGGCAAACTTTGCCAAATGGATGATAAACTGGCCGGGGAGGCGGGGAGAGACGGAGAGATTCTGAACCAATGCCTACGCGAAACATCAGCCTGACGCCCGAGCAAGATGCCTTCGTTCAGAAGGTCGTCCAGGCCGGCGAATACCAGAATGCGAGCGAAGCCGTCCGGGACGCACTGCGCGTCCTGCAGCAGCGCCGCCGTGAGGATGCGCTCAAGCTGAAAGCGCTGCGTACCCAGCTCCAAGCCGGCGTCGATGCGCTGGACCGCGGCGAGTTCGTGCAGATCGACGAATCGGATCTCGACGCCTACGTAAGCCGTCTTGTCCCGACACGGTCCAGGCGCAGCCGCCGCTGACGGCGATGGCGCGATTTCGGCTCGCCCAACCGGCGCAGGCCGATATTGAGAGGATCCTCACGACGAGCACCGAGCGATGGGGCGATGAGGGCAGGCGTCGCTACGCCGCGATACTTGTGGCGGCCATGCGACAAGTTGCAGCGGATCCAGAAGGCCCGGTAACCCGGGATCGGAAAGATCTCCTTCCAGGTATACGTAGCCTCCACTTGCAACATGTCCGTCGGGATCGCCTGGGAACCGATCAACGTGATCGTTTCGCTCGGTGAGCACCAGCGGTGAGCGACCGCAGTTCACCGACGCGACGACGGCATCACAGATGCCTCGGTTGCGCCGCTCGTCCACGACCAGGTCCCGATAGAGCGCCTGGAACTCCACGCGCCTGTCAATCTCAGGCGCCCTGACTGGCTGGAATGTCGTCGGTTGTACGAGGACCAGATGTTCGAACGGTCGAGCGGCCGCCTGCGCTCTCGCATTCACCCGATGGCGGACCGGACCGCATTGCATGAAGATAATGGGATGGTGGCCGTCCTTGCGGGCAACGGTCGCCGACAGCCCAACGACAAACCGCGCCTTGGCTTGGCGGGCGACCTGCTCGAAGCTGTGGGCCGACACGTGATGGCACTCGTCAACGATCACATGGGCGTAATCAGCCACGCGATCGTCAACAACACCCTTCCGGACCAGGCTCTGGATGAGGGCGACGTCAAGCTGTCCGGTCGGTCTGTTTCGTCCGCCGCCGATTCGGCCGATCGATTTTGCGGGAATGCCGAGGAACGCTGATAGTCGGTCGACCCACTGGTCGAGCAGCTGCTGCCGATGCACGAGCATGAGCGCGTTCACGCCGCGTTGGGCGATGAGCCAGGCGGCGACGACCGTCTTGCCAAACGCCGTCGTGGCGGCCAGCACGCCGGTGTCGTGCGCCAACATCGCGTCCGCCGCCGCATCCTCGCGCCAGCCACCTTTGTCGAAATCGACGGCGACAAGGAAACATGTTTCGTCCCGGAGCAAGGGATAGACACCCGCCACGAAGGGCTGGCCCGCATCGTCGCGACCGGACAAATGCCAGCGGATGACGTCGTCGGTGACGGGGAGGAATCTGCGGTGGGGCATTCGGCGCACTTGATGCGCGGCTTCTCACAGACGCCGCGCACCCACTCGTTCGCACAAGCCAGCGCGTACCCGGCCTTTCCGGTTTTCCGGCTCTCGAAGCGGCGCGGGTAGACGTCTTCGCGACCGCGAAACAGGGAGCGGAAGAGCGCGATCTTGGCCTCGGGCGAAGCCGACTGGTTGACGACACTCAGGTCCATCGCCGCGACTCATCCGGATTGTAGCGGCGGTGCGCACGCGCGTGTCCAACTCGAAACGGGCCACGTGGGTGTTCAAAGCACCCTCTCAATCGGCCGCCGCGACTGTTTGTCAGGAATTCAATCATCCAGGGGATCCCACGAGGCAGTGCAGTCGGCGCTCAACAGTCCGGGTGACCTGGAAGGTCCTGCATTGGGCGGGAGTCGGTCGGCCCCCCTCCTGGAAAATCGCCGGTTCAGGACGCTACCGCGCTAGAATCGTCGTATGGATACGGCATCGGCTACGCCAAAGGACCAACTGCGTCGAGTGATTGACGAACAGCCCGACGACAGCTCCTTCGAGGAGATCCTGAAGGAGTTGGCGTTCGCCGCGATGGTCGAGCGTGGTCTCGCCGACTCTCGTGCCGGACGCACGATCAGCCACGAGGAAATGCGGAAGACCCTCGAGTCGTGGCGCAGATAGTCTGGACTACCGAGGCGCGCCGCTGGCTTCAGGAGATCTACGATTACATTGCCGAAGACAACGAGGAAGCGGCCTACCGCACAGTCCGCGCCATCCATGAGCGCGCCGAAATCCCACTGACCTTTCCAGAGATCGGTTATCGCTACCGAGAGCGGCCAGACATCAGAGTGCTGCTCTACGGCCACTACCGGATCGCCTACCTCACGACGGCGGAGCGGGGCATCGAGATCCTCGGAGTGTTTCACGCCGCCCTCGATATGGCTCGATACCTCAAGTTGGACGGTTGACGCGCGTCCCGGCTTTGCGGTTCAGCATGCCCGTCCATATGATCCTCTGCTCAATCCACACCTTCTCGAACTGCATGCGGGCAATATCGTGCTGCGGAGTCAGGCACGCAATGACCTGGCGATCAGAAGGGGATGTCGTCGTCGAAGGCAGGCTCCAGATCGTCCTGCCGCGAGCGCGCGCGACGTGTGGGGCGGGGCGGAAGCGGAATCGCCGGCATGGGCGAAATCGGTGCTCCGGTGTCGAGCGCCTGCGCGATCTCCCGCAGTTCCTCGCTCACCTGCGGTAGGATTTCGCGGTCCACCGTGCCCCGCGCGAGCCATTTCTGCAGATCGTCGGCGAGATTGATCAGATAGCAGACGAGGTCTCCCAACTGCCAACCCGGATTCCGGAGACGTTCGGGCGCATGCGCGTGCTGGCGCGAGCCCGGCTCCACCACCTGCGAGTTACGGTCGCGGGTATCGCTACCGAACCGCTTCCGGTAGCATTCCTCGATGAACGCGCCCACTGGCAGTTTCCAGCGCTGCTGCGGAGTCGGGCGCAGACCGGGCAGCTCGTTCGGATTCATACCGAGGGCGTGCCATCTCAACCTGTCGAGCATTGAGCCGGCAGATCTTCTTCGCGTTCCTCCACGCTTGTTCGCCGTGCGCGCGACCCTTCTTCGCCATATCAGCGCCATTCGCGCTGCGCGTAGCTGAGTCCGGACGACGCTCCGGTTCCTTTGTGGGGCGCCTGTGAAAGAATACGTCGAGTCGCCGCCGGCAATTCCCTATTTCCAATAACCTGGAGAATCATGCAGAGCCGTTCATCTCCACCCGACGCGATCGCCCTTACCGAGAGCGAGACCTATCAGACGCTGCTCGCGCGTGCGCACCGGCGGACGAGGGGAGTGCCGGCCGACAGCATTGTGCGCCACGTCCTCTCGGTCACGCGTGGAGGCGCCTGGCCGGTCCAGCGCGACGCACTCGACGCGGTGCTTCGTCGCTGCGCGTCTACTCAGATGGACGGGATTCGGATCGTTGGACGGCCACGAGGCCGGCTGCTGGGCGTGTACTCGACGCGGCGCCGAGGGTCGCGCACACCCCCGTATCGCACGCTGCTACGTGGGATCGAGCCGCTCGACGGCAGTTGCGAGTGCCCGGATTTCCTCCGGAACTCGCTCGGCGTCTGCAAACACGTGATCGCCGTCCTTGAGCGGGGGCCTCGAGGAGCCGATTCGATAATAGCGAGACCGATCTTCGAGAGTCACACGTTACCACAATCCAACGGTAGCACTCTCGGTTCAATATGGCTATGATGGCTATATTGGAGGTGCAATGCGTAGCGCGAACATTGCTGAGCTCCGCAACCGCCTGACGCAGTATCTGCGTGAAGTCCGGCGTGGCGAGGAGATCATTGTGCGGGACCGGCAGCGGCCGATCGCGAAGATCGTCCCGTTCACCGTGGACGAGGAGGACGCCGAGCTGCAAGCGCTGATCGCGGAGGGACTGGCGCGTCAGCCCGAACGCGCGCTGCCAGCGTCGTTCTGGAAGCAGCGGCGCCCGAATCTTCCGGTGCGACGGGTGGTGAAAGCGGTCATGGCCGACCGTGACGAACGGTGAAGGTCGCGTTCTGGGATGCCAGCGCCATCGTCCCCCTGTGCTGCTCGCAGCCGGCGACGGCGCACGGCCGTCAGCTCCACAAGGAGCTGCGGCGCATGGTCGTCTGGTGGGGGACAACGGTGGAGGCTCGAAG
>JACPPO010000001.1 GCA_016190945.1 Acidobacteriota bacterium
GGGCATGGGTTCGTTGACAGGCTCCTCCCCGGCCTTTTTTGGGATGGGGTATGCATCTTGCTGCATGGCGCGGGATCGTGCTGGCGCTTGTGCTCCCCGTGGGAGCCTTCACCCCGACTGTCGTCCTGGCCCAGACGGGCTTCTATCTCATCCCCGCCTTCTCCGCTGCCGAGGTGTACGACGACAACCTCTTCGCCGCCCCTTCTCATCGCGAGGCGGACTTCATCTCTCGCCTCAGCCCGGGAATCCAGGCCGGCTACCGAACCGCCCCGCTGACCCTCGAGGGGCGCTACTCCTTCGACGCAGAGATCTATGCCCGCCACCCGGAGCTGAACGATGCGCAGGTGCGCCAGGCGACCTCAATCGACTTTCGGTATCTCCCGACGCGGGCGGTGACGCTCTCGGCCGGCGTGGCCTACTCGGAGACCCACGTCCCCCGGGAGTTGAACGTGGAGACCGGCCTTGCGACCGGACGTGTGCGGGCGTACCGGCTCTCCTTCAGTCCGTCCATCGCCTACCGGTTCGACCCGCGCACCGCGGGAACGGGGGGCTACACATTCACGAAGGACGAGGTGGCCGGGGGAATCTCGACCCTCACCCACACCCTGAACCTGGGCCTGGACCGGCGGATCACGGCTCGGGACATCGGCCACTTCACCTACCAGCTCCGCCGATCCATCTTCGAAGAGGTGAACACCACCACGTCCCAAGCGTTCACACTCGGCTGGACCCGCGAGGTCACGCCGCGAACCAGCCTCACGCTCCGGGCGGGTCCACGGTTCACCGGGGGGTCAACAGACCCCGAGCTGTCGGCCTCCATCCGGCAGAGGCTGGAACAGGGGGATCTTTCGCTCACCTACTCGCGGAGCCAGGCCGCGGTCCTGGGCCAGGCCGGCACCACCATCACAGACAGTTGGTCCGCGATGGCGACCTATCGGCCCCTGCGCTCCCTCGAGATACGCGGCGGCCCAAGCTTCTTGCGGAGCACGCGCACTGGCACAGTGGCGGAGGTCCTGCGGGGAAACCTGGACGCCTCCTACGCGATCACGCCATGGCTTGCCCTCGTCGGATCCTATCAGTTCAGTCTCCAGCAAGGGCGCCTGGATCCTGGCGGCCGGGGCGAGGATATCCTCCAGAACGTCTTCCTGCTGAGACTCGTCGCAACCTCTCCGTCTCTCCTGGAGTAGGCTTCACAAGGCGCCGCGTGCCAGCGGAAACTGGGCAAGCCGTCATATCCTGACAGCTCGGAGCGAACCCATGATGACTGGCAAGCACCTGTGTGCGGCGCTGGTGGTCCTGTCCGTGATTGCCACCGGACCCGCCTGGGCCCAGGAACCAGAAACCGCCCAGGACTGGGGGGAATACCAGATCGGGCCCGAAGACGTTCTTGACATCGCCGTGTGGAACAACACGGCGATCAGTCGGGTCGTGCCTGTGAGGCCCGATGGAAAGATCTCCCTCCCGCTCCTGAGGGACGTGCAGGCGGCGGGGCTCACCCCGATGCAGGTTCGGGACATCCTGGTCAAGAAGTTGGCGGACTACATGCCCTCCCCCGAAGTCTCCGTGATCGTGCGCGAGGTGCATAGCCCCAAAGTCTCCGTGATCGGTGAAATCAAGACGCCGGGCCGCTACGAGCTGAAGAGCCGGACGACGGTGCTGGACCTCCTGGCGCAGGCGGGCGGCTTCACTGAGTTTGCCTCCCGGGGGCGGATCGTGATCCTGCGTCGCGACGGCGGCAGCGTGAAGCGCATTCCCTTCAACTACAACAAGGTCATCTCGGCGAACGGGGAGCAGGAGAACCTTGTCCTCCAGCCCGGGGACATCGTCCTCGTGCCCTAGACGGGGGCCTGAGTTGGGAGGCGCACGGAATGGAAGACCAGGCGCGAAGGGGCTATGGATTCGACCTGATGCTGGCGGTGTGGGCCCGGCGCAAGTGGCTGGCAGCCCTGGTCTTCGTCTGGGCTCTGGCGGCCGTGGTCAGCGTCACCATGTTCCTGCCAGACATCTATCGGGCCAAGGCGACGGTACTCGTAGAGCGCCAGCAGGTGCCGGAGGTCTTCGTCAGACCATCCGTGACCGGCGAACTCAAGGCCAGGCTGGAGACCCTCAGCCAGGAGATCCTCAGCCGCTCACCGCTGATGAACTTGATCACTCACCTCGATCTGTATCCGGATTTGCGCCAAGGCGCCTCCCCCGAGAGTCTGATCGAGCGGATGCGGCGCGATATCCAACTCGAATTCAAGGAGGTCGACCAGAGGTGGGGGCGTGAGACCACCATCGCCTTCACCCTCAGCTACCGGGGGAGGGATCCACAGATCGTGGCTCAGGTTGCCAACGCGCTAGCCTCCTTCTACGTCGAGGAAAACGTGAAGCTCCGCGAGCGGCAGGCCAGCGGAACAGTTGAGTTCCTCAGGGCGCAGCTGGAGGAGGCGAAAAAGCGGCTGGACGCAGAGGAGAGGCGGGTCGCCGAATTCAAGATGCGGTACCTCGGCGAGCTTCCCCATCAGGTGACGGCCAACCTGGCCGCCTTGGAGCGGCTCAATGCCCAGCTCCGCCTGAACAGCGATAAACAGATCCGGGCCATGGAGCGGCAGGAGGCGCTGGTGAAACAGTTGACCGAGGCAGGCGGCACTGGATCTCCAAGCGGGCCCGACGCCACGGCGGCCCGGATCGCGAAGCTGAACCGGGAGCTGGCGGAGCTCAGAACGCGCTTCACCGAAAAGTACCCGGATGTCATCCGGCTGAAGGCGGAGATTGCCGCTCTCGAGCGCCAGCTCACCGAGACAACGCTTGAGGGCAGCCCGAAAACGGAACCGGCGCCTCCGGCGGATTTCCCTCTGCGCCGCCTGAAGGACGCCCTCAGCCAGGTGGAGGCGGAAATCAAGGGCTTGAAGGATGAGGAGAAGGCCCTCCGGCAGGCCATCGCCACCTACGAGCGGCGGGTCGAGAACGCGCCCAGGCGCGAGCAAGAGTTCCCGGGGCTGTTGCGGGACTACGAGACGGCGAAGGAGCTATACGCCTCACTGCTGAAACGATACGAGGAGGCCCAGCTCGCCGAGAGCATGGAGCAGCACCAGAAGGGAGAGCAGTTCCGGATCCTGGATCCGGCCATTCCGCCCAAGGAGCCGCAAGAGCCTAACCGGTTTCGCCTCATCCTTCTGGGCCTGATGTTCTCGCTGGGGTTGGCCGCCGGCGCGGTGGTGCTGGCCGAGAAGCTTGACACCTCCTTCCACTCGGTGGACGACCTCCGGGCCTTCACGAAGGTACCGGTGCTGGTGAGCATCCCCCGGATCATCACTGAGGCCGACGCCAGCCGGAGGCGGTGGCGGTTGGGTCTTGGCGCGGCCGCGGCACTGCTGGGTCTGGTGCTCATTGTCGCGGCCTCCTATTCATTCGCTCAGGGAAACGAGCAGCTGGTCCTAATGCTCGCCCGGGGCCGCTCCTAGGCCAGGGCGAGATGGCCCCCGAAGTTCAGCATTCTTAGGAACCCATTAGGATGTGCGGCATCGTCGGGTACATCGGTTATCGGGAAGCCCTCTCCTTCCTGCTGCCTGCCCTCCGCCGCCTGGAGTACCGCGGGTACGACTCGGCCGGGGTTGCCACGGTGAACGGGACCCACCTGGAGGTGCGGAAGGCGGTGGGGAAGATCCCCACGCTGGAAGCCTCCATTGCTGCAGCCCCGCCGCAAGGATGCCTCGGGATCGCCCATACGCGCTGGGCCACCCACGGAAAACCCTCCGTCCAAAATGCCCACCCGCACGTGGACTGCGGGGGGCGGCTGGCTATCGTCCACAA
>JACPPO010000030.1 GCA_016190945.1 Acidobacteriota bacterium
GGCCGGGGGCGAGGACAGTCACGGTTAGTGGACTGTCCGGACTGATTGAGTACGCGTCACAACAGGCCTTCAAGCGCGATCTGCGGGCCGCGAGAACGGAGCGGCCCGGCAGTAATTTGGGAGAGACATACCACGAAAGGCCTTGCTCCCGCGGATTATACTGGGGCCGTTCCCATGCTCCCGATGGACTCCTCGGCCGTGCTCACGGCGGTGGCCCGCCTTGCGGTGGAAGCGGCGACGCTGACCGAGCCGGCGATCGCCGCCGATGCCCGATCGCGGATCATGTGTACGGTGGGTCGCGGGGCGAGCGTCGATGGCGCGCTCTGGCCCCCCTCGAGCCAGCCAGGCGCTTTTTCTGCCGCGCACCGGGCGCTGATGGACGGCGCCGCGGAGACCGGATCATGGTGAGAAGCATTCCTCGGGCGCTTCTGACTGCCGCAGCGATCCTTATGTTCCTCGTCCTCGCGGGCGCGACGTATCAGGGCGCCGCTACCGCGCTCGAACGGCGCGAGTTCCCGCACCTCGGTCGCCTCGTGGACGTTGGCGGCCACCAGCTTCACATCTACTGCCTCGGCGAAGGTTCCCCGACCGTGGTGCTCGAGGCGCCCGCCACGGGAATGTCGGCGGCGTGGGGATGGGTCCAGCCGGCCGTCGCTGAGCTCACGCGCGTCTGCAGCTACGATCGCGCCGGCCTGGGCTGGAGCGAAGCGGGCGACCGGCAGTTCGAACCGTCGGCCGTCCCGGCCCAGCTCCACACGCTGCTCGAGCGCGCGGAGGAACCCGGCCCGTACGTCATTGCGGGTCAGGGGCTGGGCGCGGCGTTCGCCACCTCGTATGCCGCACAGTTTGGCCGGGAAGTGGCCGCGCTCGTTCTCGTCGATCCGCCTGCGGTTGACGCCCTGTCCGATCGGAATCTGATGATGCGCTTCGTCAATGCGTCGCCGTGGCTGGCGCGCACCGGCCTCCTGCGCGCCACGTGCCTGATGTCCAGCAACGCTGCGGGCCTCCCCCAGCACGCTGCTGGAGCGCTCCGTGCATTTCTGAACCGTCCGGATCACCTCACGCGGGCCGCGCGCGAGCTGTCTCGCTGGAACGATGCGGTGGCGCTCGGCGACGGCGCCGCCCTGGATCCCACGGTGCGTGTCACGCGCATCGAAGCGGCAGGGGGTGAGCGCGCAGCGCTGCTGGCCGACGAAGCCACAGCCCGAAAGGTCTCGACAGCGCTCGCGGGCATCGTCGAGAGCGTTCGCGCCCAGCGATAGCAGCACCGATGGAGCGCGCGTCTCGCTGCCGGGGGTTTGGCCGTCCTGTCCCGGCTGTGTTACCGGGAGCTCGCCTGCAGCCTGCATTCCCACTCCCTCCCACCTGACCTCCTGGTGCTTCGGTTTAAGGCATGCGAAAGATCGACTCCTTGCTGCTTGCATTGCTCCTCTTCGCGGCTCCGGCCTCGGCCCAGCGTCTCTCACGCAATGTCACGCCCGAACACTACACGCTCTGGTTTGCTCCCGATCTCGAGAGCGCGACGTTCCGTGGTCGTGAGTCGATCCGCGTCCAGCTGCGGACGAGCGCGCGTGCGATCACGCTGCACGCCGCGGAAATCGAGTTCGGAGAGGTGACGATCGAAGCAGCGGGCGGCACGCAGGCCGCGCGCGTGACGCTCGACGCGAAGGCGGAAACCGCCACGCTGGCCGTTCCGCATCAGATTCCGGCGGGCGCCGCAACGATTCGGCTGACCTATCGCGGGACCCTCAACGACAAGCTGCGCGGCTTCTATCTGAGCCGCGCCAACGGGCGTAAGTACGCCGTCACGCAGATGGAGCCGACCGACGCGCGCCGCGCCTTCCCGTCATTCGATGAACCCGTCTACAAAGCCACATTCGACGTCTCGCTGATGATTGACCTCGGCGACACCGCCATCTCGAACGGTGCGCAACTCTCGGATACGCCCGGGCCGGAGCCCGGCAAGCACACGCTGACCTTTGCAACAACGCCGACGATGTCGACCTACCTGGTGGCGATGATCGTCGGCGACTTCGTGTGCCGCACGGGAGCGTCCGGCGGCACGCCAATCCGCGTCTGCTCCACGCCGGACAAGCGCGAGCTGACCCTGTTCGCCATCGAAGCCGCCGAACAGCAGCTGGCGTTCTATAACGCCTTCTTCGGCGTCCCATACGCGTTCGGCAAGCTCGACATCATCGCGATACCGGACTTTGCGGCGGGTGCGATGGAGAACAGCGGGGCCCTCACCTTTCGCGAGCGTCTTCTCCTCGTGGATCCGCAGCGATCCTCCCTGGGCGCGCGCAAGCGCGTCGCCTCGATCGTTTCGCACGAGATCGCGCACCAGTGGTTTGGCAACCTCGTGACGATGAAATGGTGGGACGATATCTGGCTGAACGAAGGGTTCGCGACGTGGCTCGCCAGCAAGCCGCTGACCCAGTGGCGTCCTGAATGGAAGGTGGAGCTCGACGACGCCGCCGACACACAGTCGGCTCTCGGCTTGGATGCGCTGCCAACGACGCGTCCGATTCGGCTCGATGTCCACGCACCCGAACAGATCAATGAGGCATTCGACGCGATCGCGTACGAGAAAACGGCCGGTGTGCTGCGCATGCTCGAGGCATTTGTCGGCCCGGAGCCGTTCCGCAAGGGGGTTGCGTCCTATCTGACCAAGTACTCGTATGCGAATGCGGCCGGGGAAGACTTCTGGAGCGAGATGACCCGCGTCACCGGCCGCCCGATCGATCGCATCATGAAGGGCTACGTGGAGCAGTCCGGGGTTCCGGTCGTGTCGGTACGGACGCGGTGCACGGGCACGAACACAGAAATCACGCTGTCACAACAGCGGTTCGTTGCAACGCCTGTGGGCGACGTTCCCCCCGCGCAGACCTGGACCACACCCGTCTGCTTCAAGGCAAACGACGGCCCGGTACGCTGCGAGGTCCTCGAGCGCCCGCGTCAGACGGTCTCAGCGCCAGGCTGCGCCAACGTCTTCGCCAACGCTGACGGCCGTGGCTATTACCTCACCGAGTACTCACCGGAAGCCGTGGGTGCGCTGGCCCGCGATGCGGGCGGCCTCAAGTCGGTAGAGCGCCTCAGCCTGCTGGGCGACGAGTGGTGGATGGTCCGCGGCGGGCGCCACGACATCGGGGTGTATCTCGATCTGGCGACCGGATTTGCCGGCGACGAGGCGGCGGCAATTACGGAGGCGATTGCCACGCGGCTGGCGACGATCGGCGAGTACGTCGTCGCGCCCGATCGGAAGACACGCTACGAGGCGTGGGTTCGCGCGCGTTTCGGCCCCGCGCTGAACGCCCTTGGGCTGCCGGGAGGTCTACCAGAAGGCGAGGAGCGGCACAGCCGGCGGGCGGAGCTGCTGACGCTCGTCGGCGTCACCGGCAACGACACAGGCATCCAGCGGCGGGGCCTCGAACTAGGCGTCAGATATATCGCTTCTCCCGCGTCGCTGCACCCCACGCTCGTTCCTGCTGTGTTGCGGATGGCGGCGATGGCGGGAAACGCCGTCCTGTACGACCTGTACCTCCTCCAACTCGAGAGGCTCGGCTCGCAGCCGGAAGAATACTCTCGATTCTTCAGCGCGCTCCCCTGGTTCCGCGACCCGGCGCTGGTGCAGCGGACACTGGCGCTTGCCCTCTCGTCCGATGTGCGGACGCAGGATGCGGGGACGTTGATTGCCGGCCTTCTGGCGCGGCCATGGTCTCGTGACGCCGCCTGGACGTTCGTCAAAACGGAATGGCAGACGCTCGTCCAGAAGCTCGGCACCATCCAGGGGATACCTACGATCGTCGGGGCCCTGGGCAATTTCTGCGCACCGGAGGCAGCCGCCGACGTGCGGCAGTTCTTTGCGAAACATCCCGTGCCGTCCGCCGAACGCGGCCTGCAGCAGTCGCTTGAGCGCATCGACAACTGCGCCGCACTGGTGTCACGCCAATCGCCGGCGCTCACCGCGTGGCTGCAGTCGGCGAACCCGTAGTGGGGAGGGACGGACCTCCCGCTTCCTGTTGAAAGATGAACGTCGCTCAGAACTGAAACAGCCGCGTGATCTTAAGGACGAACGCGCGATTGCGAAGGCGAGGAAACCCCCGGACCAGCGTGTCACGCTCGTCGGTGTAGACGGCGAAGAACTCGCTCCCTGGCCGATATTCCCACCTGAACCTCAGGTTGCTGCTGAAGCTGCGGTCGCTGGAGCCGTACTGGACGAGCGCGCTGGCGAACGTCCGTGGAGAGAACGCGAAGTCGGCCCGCGTGCGCAGTACCTGCGTCGTGAAGGCGCCCCTCGGCAGGTCGACGATGTTGATTGACGCGCTCGGTTCCAGCGACAGCTGAGGCATCACGGAGACGCGCGCCGTCGTGACACCGAAGGCGGTAAGCGTGCCGTCGTAGAAATTTCCGTGTTGGAGCAGGAGCGCGCCTGAGATGCGCCGCTGCTGGCCCAGGCGATAGGTGGCCTGGACGTCGCTGAACGTGTAGCCTCCGATGGGAATCGCCACGTCACGGGAGACGGCAAACGGCTGCTGCAGCGCCTCATGATGCCTCGCCCCAACCAGCGTCAGCTGATCGCTGTTCTCGAACTCGACATTGAATCGTCCGGTTTGCTCGCGCGTCTCGAGTGTTCCCGCACCGTTCTCGATATAGTCGAACAGCCCTTCAAAGGTGAACTTGCGCACCCACTCGTTGCGCGCGGGGCGCGGGCTGAATCGCAGCACTCCCGATCCACGGTTGAAATTGCTGCGCCGGACGAACCCGACCTCCGGGTTGAAACGATCGCCGACGTGCAGATACTCGAGCTGCGCGCCGTAGCGGTCGGCGCCGTAGTTGGCCCGCGCCTGGTAGCTGGCCGCGTCGTCGTTGCGTCCGGGTGTCCGTGTCTCCGCGTAGTACCCACCCATCGTCACGTCCGTAAAGAACGCAAACGCGGCGTCGACGCCGAATGCCTGATTCGCCCCCACGGCCGTCGTCGAGTGCGATCGATTGGTGAACATCGCCCCGATGAAGCTGCGGCGAAACATGTCGCGCTTCACGCGGAGCGCCGTGAAGTTGGTCGAGGGGGTGCCCGACACGGATTCGTCGCCGGTCTGGATGTTCAGCAAGCCGAGGCGCACTTTGCCCACGTTGCCGGTCAGCCGTCCGCC
>JACPPO010000031.1 GCA_016190945.1 Acidobacteriota bacterium
GGGTACCACCGTACTGTGATCCGTCACGCGCCGGCCTCGCTCTAGACTAGGCACGAGGGTCGGCCGGAGCCGCCTCTTAACGTCGTCGAGGGTGACGCGGATACCGGGGCCGCACCTCGACGCCGACCCGAATCCACGAGGGAACGAGAGGCAGGTCACTGAATCTGTGTGCGGTCGGGCTCAGCTACCCTCGACCAACTACCCGCCGCCGAGCAGGCCCCCCCCAAGAGCGGGGCTTGCGCAGGCGGCCGTCGAAGGAGCGAGCCTGACAGCCATTCTGTCTAGGCAGGTGGGGGGGCAGGTGACGGGTTGATCCAAATTAGATTACGAAGTTTCTGACAAGGAGGTGTGCCATGAAACGAATCATTTTGGTTGCGGTGGCCCTGCTTTTGTCCGGCGTCATTGCCTACAGTCAAGCGAACGCCCAGACCGCCAAGGCCGAGGTGCGCAACGCGAGGGGGGAGATGGTGGGGACCCTCACGCTGGCCCAGGAGCCCGACGGGGTGAGGCTTACCGTGGAACTGTCAAGCCTTCCACCGGGGTTCCATGGCTTTCACATCCACGCGGTCGGCAAGTGCGAAGCGCCGTTCACCTCGGCGGCGGGTCATTTCAATCCCGCCGGGCAGACCCATGCGCACCATGCCGGCGACCTGCCCAACCTGCTCGTCACTGCCGACGGACGCGCATTCATGATGGTCAAGACTGCTCGCTCGAAGCTCGAAGAGCTTTTCGATGCGGACGGCAGCGCCATCATCATCCACGCCGACCCTGATAACCACGCCAACATCCCTGCGCGGTACCGCCCGGACCCCGATGCGAGCACGCTCGGGACCGGAGACGCCGGCGGTCGCATCGCGTGCGGTGTCATTGGTAAGTAGGACCAACGGCCGACGATTGAGAGGTGGGCTGTTTGTCGTGATGGTCCTCTGGACCTCGACTGCGGAGACCGTGCATGTTCCGAAGTATGAAGTGCCAAGCGGCCCAAGCGCTTGACCGAACGTGCACTGTCGGCCGTCCAAGGTTGATCGAGGGCGACGGACCCCGAACGGTTCTGAACCCGGCATGTCCCTCGGCGCTTTCGACAGAGACTTCCACAAGCTCCGGGTGTCGAGAGGTTGTGAGCGCCGCCCGAGGCTAGACGTCGAGTTCCTGCGCCTCGTCGGCGCGCTCCATGATGAAGCGGAAGCGCGCGGAGGCGTCCTTGCCCATCAGCTCGTTAATCACACGATCGGTGACGATCTGATCGGCAATCTCGACGCGGAGCAACCGCCGGGTCTTCGGATTCAGCGTGGTTTCCCAGAGCACCTTGGGCATCATCTCGCCGAGTCCCTTGAACCGGGTCATCTCCGGGTTGCCGCGCCCGTTGCCATGCTGCTTCAGGATCCGGTCGCGATGCGCGTCGTCCAAAGCCCAGTGGGTCTCCTTGCCGACGTCGATCCGATAGAGCGGAGGCTGGGCGAGGAAGACCTTCCCGGCCGCGATGAGCTGCGGCAGGTGCCGGTAGAGGAAGGTCAGAAGGAGCGTCGCGATGTGATGCCCGTCGGAGTCCGCGTCGGCAAGAATCACGACCTTCCCGTACCGCAGCCTCCCGAGATCAAAGTTCTTGCCCATGCCGCATCCAAGCGCCGTGACGAGATCGGCAAGCTCCTTGTTCTCGAGCACCTTGGCCAGCGTCAGACCTTCGGTGTTCATGACCTTACCGCGAAGCGGAAGGATGGCCTGCCTGGTGCGATCGCGTCCCTGCTTGGCGGAGCCTCCGGCCGAATCGCCTTCCACCACGAACAACTCGCTGTCGTCCCGGCCCGCGCCGGTACAGTCGCTCAGCTTCCCGGGCAGATTCAGTCGACCGGTCGCGGTCTTGCGCGTCACCTCGGCCTGCGCCGCGCGACTCGCCTCGCGCGCGCGCGCCGCCAGGATGACCCGGCCGACGATGGCCTCGGCGATGCTGCGGTTGTGATTGAGCCAGTGTTCCAGGGCCGGCCGAACGGCGGAATCGACCGCCGAGGTCAGCTCCGGGTTGTTGAGCCGATCCTTGGTCTGTCCCTGGAACTGCGGTTCCTGGATGAAGATGCTCAGAACGCCAGTGAGTCCCTCTCGAATATCCTCGGCGACGAGCGTCACACCCTTCGGCGACAGGCTATGGGTATCGAGGTAGTTGCGGACCGCCTTGCCGAGGCCCGCGCGCAACCCGTTTTCGTGCGTTCCGCCCGAGCCCGTCGGAATGCCGTTGACGTAGCTCCGGACGTGCTCGTCGGTCGCCTCGGTCCACTGCAGCACGAGGTCAAGCCTCGGGTCACCATCGCGCGCGTGAACAAACGGTAAGTCGTGGACCGGCTTCGCGCCGCGCTCGTCCACGATCTTCTTCAGGTAGTCGGACAGGCCCTCCTCATGCTGAAAAACCTCCTTCGTTCTCTCCACCTCGTTCTCGAACGTGACGCGCACGCCCTTGTGGATGTAGCTGACCACCTCGAGACGCTCGCGAATCATCGCGGGATCGAATTCGACCTTCGGGAAGACCGTCGGGTCCGGATGAAAGAAGATGGTGGTGCCGCTGCCGCGCGCCGGCCCCGTGTGTTTCAGAGGACCGGTGGGCTTTCCGCGCCTGAACGCCATCTCCCAGGCGGCACCGTCTCGCCTGACGGTTGCCCGCAACTCGCTGGAGAGCGCGTTCACGACACTCGCGCCGACGCCGTGGAGACCGCCGGCGGTCTTGTAGCTCCCGTGCTCGAACTTGCCGCCCGCGTGCAGCACCGTGAAGATTACTTCGAGCGCGCTCTTCTTGGTCGCCGGATGCTTGTCCACCGGAATGCCGCGCCCGTCGTCTGAGATGGTGATCGAGCTGCCGTCGGGATGGAGCGTCAGGGCGATATTCGACGCAAAGCCGTTCATGGCTTCGTCCACCGCGTTGTCGAGAATCTCCCAGACCAGGTGGTGCAGGCCGGCGGTGCCCACGCCGCCGATGTACATCCCCGGGCGCTTGCGGACCGGGTCGAGCCCTTCGAGGACGGTGATGTCTTTGGCGGTGTAACCAGCCACGGGAGGTAGGGACTTAGAGTAGCATCTCTCGCGGAGCGTCATTCACGTGGGTGTTCGCTTGCTCGCCGCCGGCGTCGCGTCGCTCGCCGTGATCGGGATGTTTGCGGTCATGGTCCAAGTATCGTCGCAGGCGCGTCGGGCGAGTATGGCGCCCCAGAACACCTCGACTCTCGCCAGCATCCTCAACCAGGCTCGAGATTCCTCGGCATCCGGGCCGGAGCCCGAATGGATCGTCACCAAAGCCAATTCGGCGCATCACGCAATGGTCGTAGAGGTCGAAGCGCGGCGGCTGGACGAGGCGCGCGCGATCGCGATCCAAATCGTGAAACCGCTGCGCTCGCGCGGATATCAAGAGATCCTGATCTACGTGCGCCGCCCACGAAGTGGCGTCGACGACGCCCTGCGGCGCATCCAATGGACGCGGAGCGGCGGCTTCGTCGAGACGGCGTACGACGCCCTGCCCTAATCGCTGTCAGCCGCTTCAGCCTTCGTGCGCGCCGTTTTTCTGGCGCGCGGCGTCCGCGGCTTCGCTGTTTTGGTCGCGTCCCCTCCGGTCTTCGCCTTCGCAGATCTTCGCCGGCGCACACCTTGTTTTGCCCCTTCCGCGCCGGCTGCCGCCATCGCACCAACATCGTCGACGGTTTCCGCGTCGACGATGGGCGGCTCGACCACCGGCTCGGCTGCAACGGACCCGGCCTGCGCCACATCTTCCACTTCGGCGTCGACGATGCCCTCTTCGACGAGCGCGGCCATGGATGCAGCCGTCAGTTTCGGACCGGCAAATACGCGAACGGCGCCCTGGCGGTCACGCTCCACCCGCAACACGCCTTCCTTGCCGGCGGCGCGGAGGAGATCGACGACCGACGCAAAGCCGTAGTGCTTCTCGTCGAAGCCGTCGATGGCGTTGCGAAGGAACTGTTTGGCCTGCCGCACGTACATCGGCCAGCGCGGGGGCGTCGCGGAGCCGGCAAACGCCTTCAGGACGGCGCGGATGCCGTCCTGCATGGTCATCGGCGACGCGGGGAGGGCGTCCTCGTCGCTGTCGCTGTCCACGGAGATGGACGACGCCGTGTCTAGGTCGGCCGGGGCGGCAGGAGCCACCGTTCCGCCCCAACGTGCAGGCCCGGGGTCCCCGTCGCGCACGCTTGCGCGATGGGGTGGAGACGTGCGCGTTGGGGGCCCCGGCGTTGGCATCGTGCCTCGGCCGTCCTCCCGTGCCTCAACGAGCATGCTGCGGCCTGCCTCGCGCAGCGTCACGGCGCCCGCGGCAGCCACCTTCTCCATGAAGTCGCGAAAGCTGCCGGCGCCATACTCACGCTCTGAAAATGTCGAGTCGAGCTGCAGCAGCGTACTCTTGAGCAACCCGAGCTGCGGGGTGACCTCCCGATCCGACAGGACCTTGAGCGCGCGCATGATCAGCGGAAGCGCCTTCGTGACGGGACTGGTGCCTGCCGACGGCCTTGCGCCGCGTCCGGCCACGCGGCCACGGCTTCCAACCAGATTCTCGTATGCGATGAACTCGTGACAGTTCTGCTGCATCGTCGCGCTCGTGAACTGGCGGCCGCCGACCACGATGACCTTGCGGCCGTACTGCTTGAGCTTTTCGACAAGCGAAATGAAGTCGCTGTCGCCACCGACGATGACGAAAGCGTTGATGTGGTCGTGCGTGAAGGCCATCTCGAGCGCGTCGAGGGCCATCGTGATGTCGGCGCCGTTCTTGTCGCCGCCGGGAGTCATGTTGCGCTGCACCATGCGGATGGCGTGCTCGGTCAGCAGGCGGCTGTAATCGCCCACGCGCTTCCAGTCGCTGTACGCGATCTTCGTGACTATCTCGCCGCGCTCCTTGATGGCCTCGAGCACGAGGCCGATGTCGAATTGACCGCCGATCGTGTTCTTGACGCCGATTTCGACGTTGTCGAAATCGATGAACACGGCGATCCGGGTACTGCGTGTGTCTGTCGTGACGTTCATTGATCTTTCGCGCGCCTGACGGCGCGGCCTGAAATTGCTCCTGGAGGGCTAGCGGGGTGCCTCTTCGAAATGGCTATCGGGCCGCTAGAAGGACCTCGTCTCAGTATACGTCATCGCCTCAGTCCTTCGATGAACCGGACGACCTGGTCCCAGTAGTCCGGGCGGCTGCGATCGAAGAAATCGTTATGGTCGGCGTCCCTGATGGCCACGAACTGCTTGGGCGCACCCAGGCCCTCGAACAGCTCCCGGCCGAGGGCAATGGGCACGATCGTGTCGCGATCGCCGTGCATCACGAGGACGGGCCGCCGGAAATCGCGCAGCAGCTCGGAGGTTGCGAACCGGTACGACCCGAAGACGTTCAGCGCGCGCAGCAGCGGTTGGCCTCGGATGACCGCCGCCTTGTCGGGAAAGCCAGACTCCAGGACGAGGCCGTCAGGCACGACGTGGCGGGTGGCAGACGCGGCAACGGCGGCGCCGAGCGAACGACCCCAGAAAACGAGCGGTCGATCGGGCCGGCGCGCGCGCGCGGCGTGCCGGACGGCAGCCTCGGCATCCAGGTACACGCCTTCCTCCGTCGGCGATCCGGTGCTGAGGCCGTAGCCGCGGTAGTCCACCCCGAGAACCCGGTACTGCAGGCGATGCAAGGCGGCGAGGACAGGCAGCCACAGGGATAGATTGCCGCCGTTGCCATGGAAATAGACGATGTCGGCGAGCGGTCCGTCCGGCTCGAGCTGCCAGGCGATGAGATGCTCGCCGTCCGACGTGGTCAGCGATACCCGCTCGTAACGGAGGCCGAGGCCGGCAGGAGTTGTGTCTTCGCCGCGATTGGGGAAGAACACCAGACGCGGCTCGAGCGATGTGACAAGGCCCTTCAGCACAATGCCTCCGAGTACGACGACGAGCAGCGGCCGTGCGATCTTGTTCATGGCGGGCGCGGGCGGACCTGCCCCCCTTCGCGCGCTGCGCGCTTCGGCGCGTCCGCCGGGGAGGTACGCGAACGCGGACCTCCCAACCAGCGCTGGCTTGTCGGGTCGCACAGCGACCCGACTTCAGCGGAGGCGGAAAGGTCCGCCCCTACACCTGCGGAGTTTCGACCTCCGCGGGAATGATGCGCGTGAACCGTCCGCGCTGCAGCAGCTCCCGTCCCTTGCCGCCCCGCCCCGTGACCTCGTACTTTGCCGTGCTGATCGTCTGTTCGCCGCCGCGGCTCGTCTCCACGCGCATCAGGTTGCGGTCGCCGACCGACGCCACGAACCCAAGAACGTGGTCCTCGCCCGTCAGCTTGATCAGAATGACGCCCTTGCCGGGCCCCGAGAGATAGTTCACCTGGTCCGCGCGGCACAGCATCGCGCGCGCGTCGCGGGAGGCGGCGATGATCACCTCCTCGCCGGTGACCCGTGCCACGCCGACAACCTCGACGCCCTCCGATGGGCGGGCGTATCGGCGTCCCGTGCGTGTGCTCGGGTCGACGAACGGCTCGAAGCTGAACCTGAGGCTGTAACCGTCGCTCGTCACGGCCAGCGCGTGCACCGGGGGCGGCTCCCCCTCCTTTCGCGTGGCGATATCGCCAATCGCCCTCGGGTCGAGGCCGAAGGCCGCGACGACCCGCTCGCCGTCGCGAAGCTTGAACAGTTTCTGCACCGGCTCGCCGTATCCGGTGGATGCCGGCACGTCCACGATCCGCGCAGTGTACGCGGCGCCGAGGTTCGTGAACAGCGCAATCGTGGCACGCGTGCTCCCGGGCAGGACCGCCAGCACCGCGTCCCCTTCCCGCAGGCGCGTCGTCGACAGGTCCCGCACTTCCTTCTGCCGCTTCAACCAGCCGTCGCGCGAGACGACGACGACGTTGTCCTCTTCGACGATGAAGTCGTCCGCGGTGAATTCCACCTCCTCGGCGGATTCGATCAAGGTACGCCGCTTGTCCGCCTTGCCCGCGTACTTCTCCCGGATCTCCTCGATTTCATCGCGAACGATCTTCCAGCGCCCCTCCTCGTCCTTCAGCAGCCCGCTGATCTGACGCGCGCGCCTGCGCTTGTCGGCGAGCTCGTTCTGAATGACGAGAATCTCGAGGCGGGCCAGACGGTACAGCTTCAGCTCGAGAATCGCGTCGGTCTGCTCGGCATCGAGCTCGAAGCGCTTGATGATCTTCGCAGCCGCATCCGCCTTGCCGTCGGACTTGCGGATCAGCTTCACAATCTCGTCGAGCGCGTTGAAGACCTTCTCGAACCCCTCGAGGATGTGAACCCGCCTCCGCAGCGCAGCGAGCTCGTGATCGAGGCGGCGCGTCACGACATCGAGGCGGAAGTGGAGGAAGTGCCAGAGAATCGCCTTCAGGTCGAGACGCTCCGGCCGGCCGACTTCCGCGTTCTCCGTCGGGATAAGGCACGTCAGGTTGACAATGAAGTTTGACTGGAGCGGAGTGTGCTTGAACAGGTACGCCATGACCATCCGGGGGTCGACGTCCCTCTTGAGTTCCAGCTCGATCCGCACGTCGTCGGTCGAGACGTCCCTGACGTCCAGGAGCGGCGGCAGCTTGCGCGACAAGACCACGTCGGCGATGCGCTCGACGAGGACGGCCTTGTTGGTGGCGTAGGGAATGCTCGTGATGAAGAGCTTCTGTCCCCCGCGCGACGCGGGGCCTTCCTCCCACGTTGCGCGCAGACGCACGGTGCCCGATCCGGTCCTGTAGATCTCCTTGAGCTCATCGGCCGAATTCAGGATCTGGCCGCCGGTCGGAAAGTCGGGACCTCTTACGTAGCGACAGAGCTGAACGCCGCTCAGGTCGGGATTGTCGAGCAGCTTCACGAGTGCGGCGCACACCTCGGCCAGGTTGTGCGGAGGCACGTTGGTGGCCATGCCGACCGCGATTCCTGTCGTGCCGTTGATGAGAAGATTTGGAATGCGCGCCGGCAGGACCACCGGCTCCGTCTTCGTGCCGTCGTAATTCGGCTTGAAGGGAACGGTCGCCTGGTCGATCTCGCCGAGCATCTCGCCGGCGATCGGCGCCAGGCGGCATTCCGTGTACCGCATCGCCGCCGCGCTGTCGCCGTCAAGCGACCCGAAATTGCCGGACCCCTCAATGAGGGGATAACGCAGCGAAAACGGCTGCGCCAGGCGGACCAGCGTTTCGTAGAGCGCGGCGTCGCCGTGAGGATGGAAGCTCCCCATGACGTCGCCGACCACCTTCGCACACTTGCGGTGCTTGGCGTCGGCCGTCAGGTTCTGCTGCCACATCGTGTAGAGGATGCGGCGCTGTACGGGTTTCAGTCCGTCGCGAACGTCAGGCAGCGCGCGCGCGGTGATGACCGACAGCGCGTAATTGAGGTACCGGCTCTGCGCCGCCTCGTGCAGCGCCACCGCTTCCGCGAACCCTCCCGGTGGAGGCGGGACACGCGACAACGATTCAGGGGTCTCGGCGAGATCGAAGAGCGATGGGGACGATTTACTGGGCTTTCTCGCCAAAGAAGTGGACTCCGTGTCTGGCACCCCACCGCGCAGGCGTGCGCGGCGGGGGCCCCGCCGCATGTGGCTCCGTGGCCCGTTTCAGATTCGAAACATCTTACCCGGGTTCATCAGGTTGTCCGGGTCAAGCGCGCGCTTGATGGTCTTCATCACGTCGAGCGCGGCACCGTGCTCGTCGGGCAGGTAATCGATCTTCCCGAGGCCGACGCCATGCTCGCCCGTGCAGGTGCCACCCATCGCCTGCGCGCGCCGGATAAGACTGGCGTTGAGTTCGGTGGCGGCGGCCAGCTCGGCCGGGTCGTTCGGATCGATCACGATGATCAGGTGGAAATTCCCGTCGCCTGCGTGCCCTAGGAGGGGCGCCAGCAGCTTCGAGCGCTGGACGTCGCGGCGGGTCTCGAGAACGCACGCCGCAAGCCGCGAAATCGGGAGGCAGACGTCGGTTGTCCATGGCTTGCTGCCGGGGCGCATGGCCAGTGCCGCGTAAAGCGCGTTGTGGCGCGCGTGCCACAGCTTCGCCCGATCCTCGGCCGTCGTCGCCCACTGGAATCCCGATCCTCCGTGCTCCGCGGCGACATCCTGCACGTCTCGCGTGTACTCGGCCACGGCCTCGTTGTTCGTTCCATGAAATTCAAAGAAGAGCGTCGGCTTCGCGGGATAGGCGAGATGCGAGTATCGATTCACCGCTTCCATCCCCACCTCGTCGAGCAGTTCGACCCGAGCGACAGGGATGCCGAGTTGAACGGTCGTCATGACGGTATTGACGGCGCCCTCCATGGTCTCGAACGGGCAGACCGCCGCGGCCACGGCTTCCGGCAAGCCGTGCAGGCGAAGCGTGACCTCCGTGATGACGCCAAGCGTGCCCTCGGACCCGACGAACAGGCGCGTAAGGTCGTAGCCGGAGGACGACTTGCGCGTGCGGCCGCCGGTGCGAATCACGCGTGCATCCGCAAGCACGACGGTCAGGCCCAGTACCGCCTCGCGCATCGTGCCGTAGCGGACCGCGGTGGTGCCTGATGCCCGTGTCGCCGCCATGCCGCCGATCGTGGCATCGGCGCCGGGATCGACCCAGAAATGGACACCTGTATTGGCGAGCGCTTTGTTCAACTGCCGATGGGTGACGCCGGCTTCGACCAGGCAATCCAGATCCTCCGGGCTCACCCGAAGTACGCGGTTCATGCGAGAGAGGTCAATCGAGATCCCACCTTGCACCGCATTCACATGGCCCTCGAGCGAAGAGCCGATGCCGAATGGCACGACAGGAGCTCGGTGCCGACACGCAGTACGGACAATGGCGCTGACTTCGTCGGTGCTGGTTGGGAAGACGACCACGTCCGGATCGCCCGGCGAGTGCCACGATTCCCCGTGGCTGTGGTGCTCGATCTGCGTCGGATTGGCCGTACTGCGGTCGCCGAGCAGCCCATGGAGATCGGCGACGAGCGCGGCGCGCGTCGCATCCGACAAGATTGAGGGCATGACGGATGTATTATCCGCCTAGGTCAAGAGTCAAAGGTCAAGAGCCAAAGGTTCAGGGTCACCGTGGAATCGCCGTTCACTCGCAAGACGCTCGCCTTCCTGCGCGCGCTCAAGCGCAACAACGACCGCGACTGGTTTCGCCTCCGCAAGCCGCAGTACGAGGAGCATGTACGCGGGCCGATGATCGAGCTGCTGGCGCATCTCGCGGTCGATTTACCCCGTTTCGCACCCGAGCTGATTTCGGATCCGCGGGTCTCCCTGTATCGGATTTATCGCGACACGCGCTTCAGCAATGACAAGTCCCCGCTCAAGACCCACATCGGGGCGCATTTCCCGTCGAGGGGCTTTCCCCGCAATGAAGGCTCGGGCCTTTACCTGGAGGTGGCGCCGAAGTGGGTCTGGATCGGCGGCGGGTTGTACATGCCCTCCGCCTCGGACTTGCGCCTGCTCCGGGAGCACATCGCCGCCACGCACCGGACGCTGCACCGCATCGTCACCGGGTCCTCGTTTCGCCGTGCCGTCGGCGCGCTCGGTGGCCAACGGCTGGCCGGCGCGCCGCGGGGGTACCTGAAGGATCACCCGGCGATGGAGTACCTGCGCTTCAAGCAATTTCTTGCCGGCCGGGAGTTCGAACCGGAGTTCGCGACCACGGATCGGTTCTACACCGAGCTGCTGCGAATTTTCCGGGCGGTCACCCCGCTGGTTCGGTTTCTCAACACCCCGCTGCACGCCGGACGAGGGGCCGACCAGAAGGTCGGCCCCTACACAGCTGTCGGGGCGGGTCTTCAGACCCGCCCCCGTCATCACGCAAATCCTGCCGGTGCAGGGTGAAGCGCTGCCGCCAGATCTGCGGCCAGGCGGCCGGCGTCCGCCGGCTGCAGCGTCGAGATGGTGACCCGGATTCCTGGCGCGGCCTGAATCCGGAAGCGCTCGCCCGCAGCGACCGCCCAGCCGCGCTCACCCAGCGCGCGGACCACGTGGGCTTCGTCACGGACCGGCACCCACACGTTGAAACCCGACCGGCCACGCGCCTCGATCCCGTTCGCACGCAGTGCCGCCAGCGCCGCCTGGCGCCGCTGCGCATAGATCTCCCCCGCCCGGGCCAGCCGCCTCCCGCTCGACGGGTCGGACCAGAGTGCAAGCGCCAGCTGCTGAAGGATGTGACTCACCCAGCGCGCGCCCAGGGCCAGACGACCCCGCACGCGGGCAACTGTCATGTCGTCGCCGGCCATCACGGCAACCCGCAGGTCGGGGCCGAGGAACTTCGAGGTCGAACGCACGACGGCCCACCGGCCGTGGGAAGCGCTGCGCAGCGTCTGCGCGGCGGCCCCGGCGACCGGTGCGGCGTAGTCATTCTCAATCAGCACAACGTCCGGGAAGCGCCGCAGGACCCGCCGTAGCTCACCCGCGCGCTCGACGCTGACCGCGGCGCCTGTCGGGTTCTGCGCGCGCGGCGTCACGATGATCGCACCGCATCCGCGTCCAAGCGCTGCCGCGACCGCGTCTGGCAGCGGACCATCCTCGTCCAGTGCAAAGGGCACTGCGACATACCCCGACGCGGGCACCAGATCGATGATGCCCGGGAACGACGGGTCTTCAACGGCCACCCGGTCGCCAGGTCGGAGGTGCTCCCGAAGGACGCGCTCGATCGCGTCCATCGCGCCGCTCAACACCGTCACCGACCGCGCAGAAATTCCGTCCGCCTCGAACTCGGTGGCGGCAAAGGCGACAAGACCTCCGCGATCGGGCGCGCTGCCGTAGAGTCGAAGCCCGCTCTCGATGGAATGAATCGCGGGCTCGAGCGGCGGCAGCAAGGCGGGGTCTGGGTTGCCGGTGGCCAGGTCGATGGTGCCGGCCGGCACGGCGGGAGGGGCCGCGGCGGCGGCTGTGACGGGACCGGATGCGACGCGGGTGCCGCGGCGGCCCTGGCCGGCAGCCAACCCGCGCGCCCTCAGTAGTTTATAGGCGGCGGCGACCGTGGCCGGGCTCACGCCGAGCGTCACCGCCAGGTCGCGAACGGTCGGAAGCACCTCGCCGGGTCCCCTCCTCCGGTTGTGGAGGTTCTGCTCGAGCGAGGCTGCGATCGCGGCCGCCGTCCGTCCATGAACGCGCATTTGAACTGTTACGTAATACGTTGTGTACTATAACATAATGACCACTCGATCTCGGTTCAGCATCGTGGCCCGTCGGCGTGAAAAGGCACAATGGCGGCGTGCCTTCGCCCCCCGGTGACGAGTACCGCGCACGCCTGACCAGCCGGCAGGCCAGTTGTCGCGCGCTGGCGAGGCGCGACCGCCTCATCAGCCGCGCCCGGCTCACCGCGTTTCTCGCCGGTGCGGCCCTTATCGCCCTCTGGTGGCGCGGCACCGCCGCCGCCTGGTGGCTTGCCCTGCCGGCCATCCTCTTGGTCGCCCTCATGCGCCGCCATGAGCGGGTCATTCGCGCGCACGCGGCGGCACAGCGCTCGATCCTCTTCTACGAACGCGGCCTCGCACGGATCGAGGATCGGTGGACCGGCACCGGCGAACAGGGCGAGCGGTTCCGCGACGAGCAGCACCTGTACGCCCACGACCTGGACCTCTTCGGGCGGGGCTCCCTCTTCGAGTTGTTATCGATCGCCCGTACGCGCACGGGTGAGGAACGACTGGCGGAATGGCTCAAACAGCCGGCCCCGCTGGACGAAGTGCGCGCGCGGCAGGACGCGGTCGCCGAGCTGACGCCCGCACTCGATCTGCGCGAGGCCGTGGCATTGGCCGGAGCGGACGTCAGGGCGGGGGTCGACAGCGACGCACTCGCCACCTGGGCTGAAGGGGCGCCCCTGCTCGGGACGTGGGTGAGGGGGGCGGCGGCGGGGCTCACCGTCGGCGCGATCAGCGCTGCCGCGTACGGAACGATCGCCGGAGACTATTCGTCCCTGATTGCGGTGCTCCTGCTCGAAGCCGTCTTCTCGATTCCGCAGCGCCGGCGTGTCCAGCAGGCACTCCACGCGGCGGAAGCGCCGGCTCGCGATCTTGACGTGCTCGCGCACGTCCTCGATCGCCTCGAGCGTGAAGACTTCAGGAGCGCGCGCCTCGCCGCGCTTCGCCGCCAACTCGACACGGCTGGCGTGCCTGCCTCGGTCGCCATCCGCCGCCTGCACCGGCTCATCGAGCTGCACGACTGGCAGCACAATCAGTTCTTCGCGCCTGTTGCCGCGGCGCTTCTCTGGGGCACGCATCTGGCCTGGGCGACCGAGCGCTGGCGGCGCCTGCACGGTTCGCAGGTCCCCACCTGGCTGCGGACCGTTGGTGATTTTGAGGCGCTCAGCTCGCTCTCCGCGTACCGGTACGAGCACCCCGGTGACGTGTGGCCGGAGATCGTCCAGGGACACGCCGGCTTTGACGGCATGGCGGTCGGCCATCCGCTCCTTCCCGCCGCGCGGGGGGTACCCAACGACATTCGGCTCTGGGGCGACACCCGCCTGCTCGTCGTCAGCGGCTCCAACATGTCCGGCAAGAGCACGCTCTTGCGAACCGTGGGGATCAACGCCGTGCTGGCGCTCGCCGGCGCTCCCGTTCGAGCCGCCACGCTGCGGATGACACCTCTGGCCGTCGGGGCCACGCTCCGCATCCAGGATTCGCTGCAGGAAGGGCGGTCGCGCTTCTTTGCCGAAATCACCCGCATCCGAGAGCTGGCCGACAGGGCGCGAGGGCCCGTGCCGCTGTTGTTTCTGCTCGACGAGCTGTTTCACGGCACCAATTCGCACGACCGGCTGGTGGGCGCCTCGGGCGTCCTGCGGAGCCTCCTCGATCGCGGAGCCATTGGCCTGATCACGACGCATGACCTGGCGCTGACCGCCATCGCCGACGACCTCGCGCCGCGCGCGGCCAACGTCCACTTCGAGGATCAGTTCGAGGGGGACGAGATTCGTTTCGACTACCGCATGAAGCCGGGCTCGGTGATGCGCAGCAACGCCATTGCGCTGATGCGCGCGGTGGGACTCGACATCGATCAGGCCTGAAGCCCCTGAGGGCTACACTGACGATCATGGCCTCAACGGCTATCGTCTTCGGCGTTCTCCTTACGCTGCTCGGGCTCGCGGGTTACTCCTCACAGGCACGAGGAGCGTGACGGCGCGCCCTACCTTCGAGGGGGATCGTTACTCAGGCGGGGTCGCCGTCTTGCGGGGCGGGTTGAAGAACGGCGTTTTGACCACGGTCGCGCCGACATATTGACGCACCGCCTCAACGGTCACCTCCACCTCGAGCCGCGTGCCTCCCACAAAAAACGGCGCGTCGATCGTCGCCAGCGCCAGCAGTCGCTTCAGCGTCGGCGACCACGCGGTGGTGGTCGCGCGGCCGACCTGCTGCCGGTCGCGCATCACGGGCACATGCAGGCGTGAGGCGGTCGAGGGCGCGACGGGCGCAAGCGCGAAACGCTCGTACAGCGCCTCAACCTCCGTCCAATCCAGCTCGAGGCCGACGACCATGCGTGAAGGTCCCCGGCGCCTCTCCTCGGCGAGCGCCTGCCGGCCGACAAACGGCGCCTTGTCGATGGTCACGAGCCGTCCGAGGCCCATTTCGAACGGCGTGTATTTCTGCGCGTCGACCAACGCCTTCCGGCTGCTGTTGAAATCCACGTCAATGAGCAGCAGTCCCGCCTCCACCCGCGCGACGTCCAGCGCGAGCATGCCGGCCGGCCTGATGCCGAATGGCCGTCCCTCCTGCATCAGCGTGTCCCACACCTCGATTGCCGACTCGGCCGGCATCCAGATCTCATAACCTAGGTCGCCAGTGTAGCCGGTGCGCGAAATGTCCACCGCCACGCGGCCGATGCGTCCGCTCGTCACGCGGAAATACCGAAGCGACTCGATGTCGGCCCTGGCCGAGGCGCGCAGCACACGAGCGGAGGTCGGTCCCTGCAGCGCGAGTGCCGCAATCGGTTCCGATATGTCCTCGATCTCGACTCGCAGGCCGGCGGCGTTCTGACGGAACCACCGCAGGCTCGGATCCGCCGCGGTCCACCGGTACGTCTGCTCCTCCAGACGCGCCACCGTTCCGTCGTCGATCACCTTGCCGTACTCGTCGCACCACGGTGTGTACCAGACCTGTCCGACGCTCATCTGCCGGACGTCCCGCGTGATCACGCGGTCAACAAGGCGGGTCGCGTCAGGGCCGCTGACGCGGTACTTGAAGAGCGGCGAGATGTCGACCAGCGCCGCCGCGTTGCGAATGGCGTTGTACTCGTGCTCGTGACGGGTCTCATACGCGCTGACCGCGTAATAGCCCGACCATTCGCGGTAGTTCAACGACTCGCACAGCGCGAGCGTGCGCGCGTGGAACGCCGTCCCAATCGGCACGAAGGGGATTATAGAGGCGGTCGCGCCGCCGTTACAGTTCTTGTTGGTGACATACGACAACTGAGACGGGGTGGCAGGGCCACTCCTGGCAAGCCACCGGCTTACGGGCGGGTACGCAACTTGCCCTTCGGAGCCGCCATGAACCATAAGTCTCCAACCACATCAACGACTCCGTTCGGAACGTTGGCCGCGATTTCGGCGGCGCTCTTTTCGATGACGCTGCTCATGGCGTGTAGCGGCGGACCACAGGCCGCTCTGCCGCTGGCACCGTCCGCTCTCCCTTCCTCAATGCTGGCGCTTGAAACCGGCCACGGAGGTGATGCGTGGAACACGCTGGGCAAGAAAGGCAGAGACGGCCAGAACGAAGGCGGCAATGACAGGGACAGGGGTAAGGATAAGGGCGACCAAGACGATGCGGGCAGCGACGTTCCGGATGGGACGACGACCGTCAGAATCGAGGGCGTCGTCTCTACCGTGACCGGCACCTGCCCCGCCGTGACATTTGTCGTCGGACTGCACACGGTGGTCACCAACGCGGCGACGAAGTTTGACGAGGGCCTGTGTGCGCAGCTCATACCGCTGGCGGCGGTTGAGATCCGGGCCGTTCGCCAGACCGATGGAACACTGCTCGCGAAGGACGTCGAATTCGAAGATGACGACGCGGACGACGGCACCGAGGATGTGGACGACGATGAAGCCGAGCATGAGGACGGAGAAGGAAATCCACACCATGGCGAGGGGCCACACGACGGCACCGTGTCGAGTTTCCGCGGGGTGTGCCCGACGGTGACGTTCAACCTCCGGGGGATGACGATCGTCGCGGACGCCGCGACCACCTACGTGGGCGGGACGTGCGGCACGCTGCGACCAAACGTCCAGGTTGTGGTCACAGGCGCCTTCGCGCCTGCGGCGCGACGAACGTTCAACGCGGCGACCATTACCATCACGCGAACGCACTGATTCCCGTCCGATCGCGCGGTAGAGGCGCGATCGAATGCGTGCCGTGACGTACCACGTGATCGGGGGCGGGCACACCAGCTTGACGGCCCCCGGCTACCTCGCGCGCGCGGGACGCAAGGTTCACGGCTCTGGGCATGTTCACGATGTTGTGAACCTGCCTCTGTCCGTAGCCTGCGCCACACCAGCTGCTTCGCGCTAATCACTCCCTGCTCAGCTTGGGAGCCTCAAGGAGATTCAGCAGTCGCTCACGTTCGACAAGTACAAGGCGTGGGAGCGGTACGACGCGCAGCCGCAGCTCCGCGTCGCTCAAGCGTATGCCGCCCTGCCGGGATCCAAATAGCGGTGGGGCCAGGACTCCTTTGTCAGATCGCGACCCGGCGGCGAGGCGTACGCATGTCACTCCGCAAAAGGCACCCCACGGCGCAAGCGTGCGCCGCGGGGATCCCGCAAGAAGGCTCAGCTCGTCAGAGGCTCATCGGCTGTCGACGATCGGGGCTCGCTTCGCCCTGACGCTGACTACGGCACACACCTCGCCGCCGGTGGGTGCGGGCATGAGGCGTGACACCTCCGGAAGCAAACCGTAGTCGGGCGCAAGCCGCGACGCGAGAGGCGGTGTGCCCTTGTGGCTAGAGGCAGGCCGAGCGGAGCCGGTTTGCGGAGGAGGTGTCACGCTTCATGCTCGGACTGCGACTGACAAAGCAGTGCTAGAGACGGAACGTGTACTGGAACTTCGCGGACAGCTTGCTGTCCTGCGCACGGAATCGGTACCGGTCGTCCTCAATCGCCTCTCTTATCCATCCCTGCCCGAACACGAAGAACAGGTCGTTTCCCGGCTGCAGGATCCAGCGGACGCGGGCCTGCCACCCCAGATTCCGGGACACGTTATCGTACTGAATCAAATTAGACAGCGACACGAACGGAGACGCGGAATAGTTCACCTGCCCGCCGAGAACGGTGGCGTCGAAACTGCCCTGAGGCAGCCGCGCGAACGTCAGATTGGTGTTCACATTGAGGGTCAAGGCGGGCGGGATCTTGTAGGTGACGTTGGTGGTGAGTTCATGCGCACTCCCCGACCAGTAATTGCCGAGGCTCCACGCCACGTTCGCTTGCAAACGGCGTTTGGACGCGCTCATGAAATTGGTCCGAAAGCGAGTGAACCGGTACTCACCCGGCGGGAGTACGACGCCAGGATAAATCTCGAACGGGGCAAACAGGCGCTCGTACGTGATGGCCTGAGGACTGAACAAAGCGTGGAGGTCATCACCCGAGTTGAAGTGCCAGTCGATCGGATTCAGATGGAGACTCCAGCTTTCCGTCAACCCGTTGTCGAGGCGCGTGAATCGGGTGAAGTACGCGGCAACGATCAGCTGCTGCAGCTTCATGACCTTCGGTCGGGGACCGGCCGAGGCACCGGCCCGCAGCAGCCGCACGTTCCTTCGTGACACGAAACCGAGCGCGGGACGAAAATTCCGCTGCACGTCCCGCCAGGCAAACTGCAACTCGTTGCGATCGTTCGGATATTCCAGCATCACGCCGTACGACGCGTCGTTGTCGGACCTACCTGGGTTCGCGCTCCTGATACCGTACGCGTTGAAGAGCAGGTTTCTATTGCCCAGAAACTGCGATGTGCCCAGCCGCAGGTCCGCACCGTAGGTGCGGCTGTCGATGGAAAGCGCGGGATGACCCGCGGTGAAAATCGCGCCCACGTAGGATTCCTGCAGGACGTTCCGCTTGACCCGCCCTACAAAGAGCGTCTGGTCCGACACGCTCGCGAGATCACCCGTACGCACGCCGAGAACGCCCAGATCGGTCCGACCGACCTTGCCCGTCAGCTTGACCCCCAGATCGAGGGGCACCTCTTCTCCGTTCAACAGTCCGATCTGGCGGCTGAAGAACGGGATCACTTCCGATCTGGTCGGCGGAATGCCTGGTTCGGGCCGCACGTGCGTATTGGAAAAGCTGAAGACACCGGCATCCTCCAGAAAAAACGTCCGCTTCTCGGGAAACAAGAGGGAGAAACGCGACAGGTTGATCTGGCGGGCGTCCGCTTCCGTTTCGCCGAAGTCCGTGTTGACGGTGGCGGTCAGTTTCAGGCTGGGCGTGAAGTTGTAGAACATGTCGAGCCCGGGTTGCCCTGTGGCGGCGGCTCGATTGGGACCATTACTGAGCCACCGGCCCGCTGCAAACGGCCGGAGATCGAGACCGATCCCTTGGGTAAGGCCGGTCAGATTGACGATCTCCCCCGCTTCGGACACCTGGAAGAATTGTGTCTGCAGCAGGGCACCGGACCATCGGTCCTCCTCCAACTTTCGCTGAATGTAGCGGGCGATATTGAAGCCCCAGACCGTCCGCCCGGCCGGAAAGCTCAGGCTCTTGAACGGAATGGCGAATTCCGCGCTCCAGCCCTGGCTCGTGCGCCGGGTGCGCACGTCCCAGACGGCATCCCAGTCCATATTCGATTGCCCGTTCGCAAACACGAGACCATCGACCAGGGCGCCGGAGGGATTGGTCGCAAAGTGGAACGCGTTCCGTTGGTCGCGATACGTGTCGAGCACGATGCCGAGGCGATCGTCGGATCCAAGGCCGGCATCGCGGGTCATCTGGGTACCAATGACTCGCTGCGGCTCCGAGTCGTGGGCCATGACGCCGATGTACAGATTGTCGTCGTCGTACAGCAGCGTGACGTCCGTCTGTTCGGAGGGCGGTTCGCCGGTCCTGGGCTCTCGCTGCGTCAAAGGGCCAATTGTCGGCGCTGTTCGCCAGATCTCTTCGTCGAGCAGACCGTCTACGGTGATGGCCGACCGAACCCGTGTGACAACGGCCGACCGCGCGAGGTTCGCTGCGGCGATGGCTTGCGGGCGAGCGGAATCCCCGCCACCCTGGGGATCGTCGGAAGGATTGGCGGCCCAGGCACCCGGTGCGACGCTGCACACCCACGCCCACACCATCGCTCGTCGAGCGGCCCAGCGCATCGGCCAGAGTCTACTTCAGCCGCCGTATAGAATGGCCGCCGTGACCTACGACGTCATCGTCATAGGCGGCGGCCACAACGGTCTGACGGCCGCTGCCGGAAGGTCCGCTTGTGAAACGCCGTTCCAATCGGCACGAACGGCATTATGGAGGCGGTTAACACCGGGTACGTAACACCGCTCGCGAAAGACGTCGAATTCGACGATGACCACGCGCAGAGACGGCGTCCACAGAATCGATGTCCGACGATGTCACGGTCGGTCCACCAAGTTAGGAAATACAGACCGAAAAGACGCGATCGTCATACGACGTTGTTCGTTGACGGTCGCCACCATCCAGCCTAGGATGTGGGCGAGATGATGGATGCGACACCGGCTAAGAACGCTCGTAAAGCCGCGTGGAAGACATCCAGAGAAATGCCTCGCCGCGGTCCGCATTCGTTCGTTACGCACACCTGGCCGATACCCATCTGTCTCAGCTGCTGTACCGACGTCTCTTCTAGGATCGACCCGAGACCGCAGGCGCACCTTCCGCGTCGAGTTCCCACAGCGAGTAGACGTGCTTCTGAGCCCTCCAGATACCGTCTGATCTCTGTCGTGCTGAACCGGTGCTGGCTGCTGCGCTTCCTCACCAGGCGCCAATCAGTCTGCATTCTGGTCAGTCCCAGACGCGCCTTTTGTTGGCGCGTAAGGGTCTGCTTGGGACCTGGCTTTCAGCGGCGCAAGCTCCCTCGAGAGATCCAAGCCGAGGGATTGCGTCAGAGAATCGAGTACTAAGAACATGGCAACGTTGCTCGACGCGAGCGCGATTGTGCATGGCTCGGCGATTGGCGTCGGCTGCAGGATGAAGGTGTTACGATTGCCGATTGCCTGGAGTGTTCGCTTTAGACTGAACGGACCTGTGTGGACGATGTCGCTACCGATTGCGCCATAGAGCACGTCGTGCTCGAACGACTGAGTACCACCAGCGATCTCGAGAAATAGATCGTTGACCGACACCTGCTTCGGCTTACCCGTGGTGCGATCGAACTCTCATGTCGGCCGAGAACTCCTCGTCCCACCAAACGTATACGACCAGATCGCACGGTGATATGGATCGGATGCCAAGTGCGGATCTGATCTGGCCGCAGAAAACCGATCCTTGTGTCGATCGACGGTTTCGATGACGCGCTCGTGCATCACGCTGGTAAACATCACATAGGCCTCAAGACGCCGGCGGCCTTCGCCTCGAATCAGCCACTCGA
>JACPPO010000033.1 GCA_016190945.1 Acidobacteriota bacterium
ATTGTCGTGGCCCAGGCGAACCGCGCGGTCGCGACCGAGGGGGGCAGGTCCGCCGCCGCGACCGACGCAAAGAAGTCCGGAAAGACCGCGGTGATGACCGTCGACTGGAACGCGGAGTTTGCCCAGTCGTACATCGCCCAGGCGCGAAGCTCAGGCCGGTGCAGGCCGAGACGTGCGAGAAGGCTCATGGCCTTGGGTTTAAGGCTCTGGGCTTCAGGTGTCAGTACGTCTTGCGAGCGATCCATTCACGGAGCAGTGAATCCACCACGAGGTACTGTGGGCCTTCCTTCTGGAGGAGGTCCTGCTTCACGAGGGCGGCGAGTGACGCCTGGATGCTGGAGGGGCCTCCAAGCCGGTGTCGCGCGCGGACGTCAGCCGAGAGCAGCTCGCGGCCGCTCTGCAGGACGGCCGCACGCAGGACGGCGCGCTGCGCGAGGGTCAGGCGCTGCCAGATGGCTTCGAACATCGTGTCCTGCTCGGCGAGGAGCCGCGTCAGCGTCAGGTGCAGGTTCTCCAGGCCGGCCCTGCGCCCCCCCGCCGCGCGCACATCGTCCCACGTTTCATGCGCCAGCCGCTGCACGTCGTAGGGAAGGTTCCCTCCGAGGTCGACGAAGGCGACTCCGAGACCGGGTTCCGCCCGAATGCCGCTGGCGGCGAATCTCGCCTCGATGAACTCGGCGAAGACAGGCGCGGGGATCTTGTCGAGCCGCATGACCGGTCCGGCTTTGTAGAAGGGGCGGCGGGGGCCAATCATCTTGTTCATCAAGCTCGGCTCCGAGCCGGCGAAGACGTACCCGACCTTGCGCTGCTGCTGCGCCGCGGCGCGGAGCGCATGCTCGACCGAACCGCCATCGAAGCCGTCAATCGCCTGAAACTCGTCGAGCGCGACCACCACGGTGCGCTTCCGCTCCGAGGCGAGCCGTCCGGGCAGCGCGAAGATCTCGTTGGCCAGCCGATTGATTTCGCGCCCGGTCCTGGCGGCGGGAAACGCAACCGAGAAGCGGCCAAGTCCCGCGTCTTCGACCTCGTACCGGAGCTCGGGCCGCGTCGCGGTGATGGCGTCAGCCAGCCAGGATCGCGCGCGCTCCCACTTCGTCTCCACCGTGGCGAGCGCGCGGGCGTAGCCTTCGAGAAACGAGACGTACGAGCTGTAACTGCTGACTGTCAGGTCGACGGTGAGCGCGCCGTGACGTGACAGAGCGTTGAGCGCCCGCCGAACGAGCGAAGACTTGCCGTATCGTCGCGGCGAGATCAGGAAGACCTTCTGGGCGGCCGTCAGGTCGGCCACGAGCCGCTCGAGCTCCACCTCGCGATCGGCAAAGGCGGCGCCGGGGACGATTTCACCGTAAATGAAGGGGTTATCCATACCGTTACGTTGAACGACGTAGTCGTTACGTGTAGTGACGTAACCGTTACGGTTATTACCGTAACACAAGATAGCTGGTAGGTGGTAGCTGGCGTATCGCGCCATGCTAAGTGTTACCGAGGAAAGATACGTCGCGCCAAAACTCATGTTACCGAAGCCGGTGTGCCACAGGAGGGCACCGGCGTGGGACCTCAAGCGCGGCGAGAGTACTTGGCCCGGATGCGGGAGCGGTACGTGATCGCGGATCGGGCAGCGAAGGGGCGGGTGTTGGACGAAGCGGTGGCGGTGACGGGACGGCCTCGCAAGGCGCTGATTCGGGCCTGGCGCCGCCCGCCGCGGCCCCGAGCGTCCCGTGGGGGCCGGCCCAGGCGGTACGGTCCGCCCGTCGTGCATGCCCTGGTGACCATCTGGACGGCCGCGGGCTATCCCTGGTCGCGGCGGCTCAAGGCGCTGCTGCCGCAGTGGCTGCCCTGGGCGCGACGGCGCTTGGCCCTGGCACCTGTGACCGAAGCGGGGCTGCGGACGATCAGTGCGCGGCAGATCGATCGGGTGTTGGCGCCGCAGAAGCGCACGATTCGGCGCCGCCAGTACGGGCGCACGAAACCGGGCACGTTGTTGAAGCACCACATTCCGCTGAAGACTGATCACTGGGCCGTGACCGTGCCCGGGTTCACGGAGATTGACCTCGTGGCGCACTCCGGCGATTGCGCCGATGGGGAGTTCCTGCACTCGCTCAACGTGACCGACATCCACACGACCTGGGTCGAAACCCGCGCGGTCATGGGCAAAAGTCAGGTGCGAGTGCAGGAGGCGCTCGAGCAGCTGCGCCAGGCGCTGCCGTTCGCGTTGCGGGGGATCGATTCGGATCACGGCTCGGAGTTTATCAATGCCCACCTCCAGGCCTACTGCCGCGTCCACCAGCTGCAGTTCACGCGCGGGCGGCCCTACAAAAAAGATGACAACGCGCACATCGAGCAGAAGAACTGGACTCATGTGCGGAAATTGATGGGCTACGTGCGGTACGACTCGCCGGCAGCGCTGACCGCGATGAACGACGTGTATGCGGACCTGCGGCTGTTCCAGAACATCTTTCTGCCCTCGGTCAAGCTGCAGCGGAAAGAGCGCGTGGGCGCACGCGTTCGGCGCGTGTACGACGCGCCACGGACCCCGCTCGACCGGGTGCGGACCTGTCCCGAGGCCGCCGCCGCCACCGTCGCGGGACTCGTCCGCCTCCGCGATCGTCTCGATCCATTTGTCCTCGCCGCGCGCATCGACCAGAAGCTCGCCCGGGTCTATGCCTTGGCGAATCATCGGCGCGGGCTGGTGCCCTGGAAGCTGGGGGCCGCGGACGCACGCGCCAAGACCGCGCGTCCCTCCGCGGCCCTACCACTGAAGAACGCTCTCCCGCCGGTAACACCAGTTTTGGCGCGACGATGCGCCGCTCGGTAACACTTACTTATGGCTCGACAGGGCTGGCAGGTGGTGGATGGTAGTCAGTCGCGGGGTTCGTGGTTCGACGGCTTCGCTACCGCCTACCACCTACCGCCTACCACCTAGTCGAGCGACAGCTGACCGGTGTAGATCGCCATGCCGACAACGGCGTCGACCTGCGCGGCGTGCAGGCGGTCGATCTCCTCGCGCGTGGTGATCCCGCCCGCGGCGGTGACACGGCGGCCGGTCGCGCGACGGACGGCCAGGATTGCATTCATGTCCGTACCGCGCATCAAGCCTTCGGTGTCGACGTGCGTATACAGGAACTCGCCGCAATACGGTTCCAGCGCCCGGACGGCGTCCACCGCGGTGATTGGCAGCACGGTCTTCCAGCCATGGATGGCGACGCGGCCGCCGCGGCTGTCGACGGCGGCGATGACGCGCTCCGGCCCAACGGCTTCGGCGAACGTCCGCGCGAACTCCAGATCGACGGATCCGTCACGGAAGAGGGCCGAGCCGACAATCACCGCGTGCGCGCCGCCCTCGAGCACCGCCCGCGCGCGATCGACGTTGCGGATCCCGCCGCCGACGCGGCAGGGGAGCCGCCCGCAGATCGTAGCGACCAGGGCCGCGTTGTCTCCCAGGCCTTTCGCCGCGTCGAGGTCGATGAGCTGGACCCGCGGGAAGCGGGCGAACTTTGCGATCCACGGCTCGGGATCTGGGGCCTCAATCGCGAGCCTCTCGCCCTGAACCAGCTGGACGACGTGACCGTTCTGCAGGTCGATTGAAGGGATCAGCATCAGAGCCGGACGGGAATACCCTCGGCGTTCAGATAGCGCTTCAGATCCGCGACGCCCGTGTCCGCGTAATGGAAGATCGACGCGGCAAGCGCGGCATCCGCGTGACCGCGCGTGAACACCTCCGCGAAGTGTTCGAGGCCACCGGCGCCTCCGGACGCGATCACCGGAATATTGACGGCGTCCGCAACCGCCGCCGTCAGCTCGCAGTCGAAGCCGGCGCGCGTGCCGTCGCGGTCCATCGAGGTCAGGAGGATCTCGCCCGCACCTCGTGCCTCCGCCTCACGCGCCCATTCGACGGCATCGCGGGCCGCATCGGAGGTTCCGCTGCGCACGAACACGCCAAAGCGGTCGCCCTGTCGTTTCGCGTCAATGGCGACGATGACGGCCTGGCTGCCGTACCGCCGGGCCAGCGTGGTGACGAGCTCCGGAGTGCGCAGGGCGGCGGTGTTCAGGCTGACCTTGTCCGCCCCTGCTTCGACTGCCGCCGCCGCGGCGTCTTCGGACCGGATACCGCCGCCCACGGTGAGTGGCAGGAAGATCTCCCGGGCGACGGCGCTGATCGTGCGTGCGAGCGCCTGCCGGCTTTCGAGGGTCGCGGTGACGTCGAGCACCACGACCTCATCGATGCCCTCAACGTTGTAGCGGCGCGCCAGCGCGGCCGGGTCGCCCGCGTGACGCAGCTGCTGGAACCGCACACCCTTGACAACCTGGCCGTCGCGCACGTCCATGCACGCGATGATGCGCTTGGTGAGCATCTAGGCGCAGATCTCCAGGTAGTTGCGCAGAATCTGGAGGCCGGCGTCGCCCGACTTTTCCGGGTGGAACTGGACGCCGAATACGTGGCCTCGCTCGACGGCAGCGGCAAACGACTCGGCGTGCGTGGTCGATGCCACGCAGTCGGTTGTCACCGGCGCCGCAAAGGAATGTGTGAAGTAGACGTGGGGGGCGGACGGAAGCCCCGCCAACAATCGTCCGCTGAACGCATGCGGCGGAGACCCTTGCGGTCCGCGAGGTGGTTGCAGCACGTTCCAGCCGACATGCGGAATCTTCAAACGCTGCCCCGCATCGCCCCGGAGGAGCTGGCAGCGCCCCTCGAGGAGACCCAGGCCGGGAACATCCGGCGCCTCGTCGCTGCCCTCGAACAGCCATTGCATGCCGACACAGATGCCGAGCAGGGGAGTGCCGGCTCGAACCGCGCGGCCGATGGCGTCTCGCCAGGGCGCGCCAAGCGCGGTGGTGGCCGAAAAGTGGCCCACCCCTGGAACAATCAGGCCTGACGCGACGCCGCAGTCGTCGGGCGACTCGGGCACCGTGAAGGCGGCGCCAAGCGCGGTCAAGGCCTTCTTGACCGAAGTCAGGTTGCCCGCGCCGTAGTCGATCAATGCAATCACAGGAGGCCCTTCGTACTGGGCAGCATCTTCGCGAGGCGCGCATCTGGCGCGCACGCGACGCGAAGCGCGCGCGCGAACGCCTTGAACACCGCCTCGACCTGGTGATGGCTGGATCGGCCGTACAGCACCGTCACATGAACGTTGGCTCGAGCCGCCGCGGCGAACCCTTCAAAGAAGTCATGAATCAACTCGCTCTGAAGATCGCCCACACGGCGCACCCGCAGCTTCACATCGACGACCGCGTGCGGCCGCCCGCTGAGGTCGATCGCGGCCACCGCCAGCGTCTCGTCCATCGGCATGACGAAGTAGCCGGCGCGATTGATGCCCTTGCGGGTGCCCAGCGCCTTCAGCACGGCTTCGCCCAGCACGATGCCCACATCCTCCACCGTGTGGTGCTGGTCGACGTCCAGGTCGCCCCTCGCGCGCAGCGTCAGGTCGAACCCGCCGTGGCGCGCGAACAGCTCGAGCATGTGGTCGAGAAACCGGATGCCGGTGCCGACGTCATAGCGTCCCTGTCCGTCAAGGACGAGCCGTCCACGGATCTGCGTTTCCGACGTCTGCCGGTTGAACGCCGCCGCTCGGGGCGAGCGGAGTCGAGGGGCCCGAGCCTTCGTCATTGTGGCTGCCTCGCTGTCGATCCGGGGCCGCGCTGAAGGGCCACGACGGCCTCGAGTCCTTCGATGGCGGCCTCGGTGTGATCGATCATGCCGGCCGTGATCCGGATGCACCCAGGCGTGGTCGGATCCTTCGATCGATCCCTGACATGAATCTTTCTCGCGGCCAGTGCCTCGATGAACGGCGCTGTCTCGCCAACGCGAACCATGACGTAGTTGGCCGCGCTCGGCCAGTACTGGAGTCCGAGACGGCGGCAGGCCGCATACAGCCGCTCGCGTGACTCGCGTACCTGGGCCGCGTACCGCGGAAGAAACTCGGCGTCGCCCAGCGCCGCGTGCATCGCGGTCAGCGCCACGCCATTGATATTGAACGGCAGCGTCACCGCGCGCACCGGATCGAGGGCCTGAGGCTGTCCGATCACCACGCCCACGCGCATGCCGGCCAGGCCGTATGCCTTGGAGAAAGTGCGGCCCACGAGCACGTTCGAAAAGCGGGGTAGCTGCGGCAGGAACGTCGTGCCGCCGAACTCGATATACGCCTCGTCAATCAGCACCAGGGCGCCGGGGGCCGCCTCGCTGATTCGGACCAGATCCGCGATGGAGATGAGCTGGCCGGTCGGGTTGTTCGGGGTGTTCAGAAAGATCATGCGTGTGCGCGGCGTAATCGCATCGAGCACCGCCTGGGTCGGAAACGCGAAGTCCGGGCCGGGCGGCACCCGTATCCCGGTCGCGCCCACGGCGGCGGTCGAGTTCGGGTACGGATCGAAGGCAGGTATCGGAATAATCGTCTCCGCGTCGTACACGCGGGCTCTGGCGATGTGTCCGACCGCCGCCATCAGAATGCCTTCGTCGAGCCCGTTGGTCAGCAGAATCCAGTCCGGATTCACCCCGAAGTGCCGTGCCGTGGCGATCACCGCTTCGCGGTACTGTGGGTAGGTCGAGACGTCGCTCGGGCGCACCTGCCGGATAGCCTCCAGCACGCGCGCCGAACAACCGCCCGTGTTCTCGTTCAAGTGCAGCCGCAGCCCATCCCCGGGACTGGGGTATCCCTGTATGACCATCACTTCACCCTGACCGCGATTGAGGCGGCGTGCGCGTGCAACCCTTCGGCGGTGGCCAGCGTCGTCACCGTGCCCCCGATCCGCCGCAGGCCGGCCCGCGTGACGCGCTGCACGGTGACCTGGCGCACGAAGTCGGCCGCCGACAGTCCGCCGCGCGCCCGTGCGGCGCCGGCGGTCGGCAGCACGTGATTGGACCCGATCGCATAGTCGCCTGCCACCTGCGCCGACCACGGGCCCACGAACACCGATCCCGCGCACCGCACCATCGCCGCGAGCCGGTCGTCGTCAACGACGAGGTGCTCTGGAGCCGCCGCGTTGGCCAGCGCCATCGCTTCCGCGGCAGACGAGGTGACGATGATGCCGCCGTGGGCACGCAACGCTTCGCGGGCCGGTCCATCCCCCGGGAGCTGCGCCTCGACGTCGCGCGCGACCCGTGCCGCGAGCGCACGGCTCGGGGTGATCAAGACCGCGCGCGCGTCCGGATCGTGCTCCGCCTGTGCGATGAGATCAGCGGCGATCCAGTCGGCGGGTCCGCGCGCCGAGACGATGACGATCTCGGTGGGGCCGGCGTAGAAGTCGATACCGCAGTCCGACGCGACGAGCGCCTTTGCCGCGGACACGTACCGGTTTCCGGGCCCGACGATCTTGTCGACGCGCGGGATGGTGCGCGTCCCGTAGGCGAGCGCCGCCACCGCGTGCGCGCCGCCCACGCGAAACATCCGCGTGACGCCGGCCTCGATCGCGGCCGCCATGACCACAGGCCCGGGGCGCGGGCAGGCCACGATGACTTCGCGCACACCTGCCGCCACCGCGGGGATCGTCGTCATCAGCAGCGATGAGGGCAGGGGATGGCGGCCACCGGGGACGTAGCAGCCGACGCGGTCGAGCGGAACGATCCGCTGCTCCACGGTGACGCCGGCCGCGACCCGCATGCGCCACCCGCGTGGTACCTGCCGCCGAGCGACGAGGCGAATGTTGCGGGCTGCGGCTCGGATGGCGGCGCGTACCGCTCGCGGAACCCGAGCGGCCGCGTCGTGCATCTCAGCCTGCGTGACCTCGATCGGTCCGTCGAGCGGATCGAAGCGCCGCGCGTACCGGAGAAGCGCGCGGTCACCGTCGGCGCGGATCGCGGCGACAATGGTCGCCACGCGGCGCTCGGTGGCCGTGTCGCGGGTGTGGACCGGCGTCAGGAGCGCCAGGACCGCACGCCGATTTCGAGCTTCAACGATTCTCAGCACGATCAACTCCCAACTCCCAACTCCCAACGCCCAACGCCCAAAGCCTAGACAACGATCTTGTTGAGCGGATACTCCACGATTCCCTGGCCGCCGGCCGCCTTGACCTTCGGGATCAAGTCGCGCACCGTCCGCTCCTCGATGATCGTGTTGACCGCCACCCAGTCTGTGTCGCTCAGCGACGAGATCGTGGGCCGCTGCAGCGCGGGCAGCAGGGCCAGAATCTTGTCGAGATCGGCGCGGCGCACGTTGAGCATGAGTCCTACGCGGCCCTGCGCTTCGATGGCGGCGCGAAGAAGCAGTGCGATGTTGTCGATCTTGGTGCGCTTCCACGGGTCGGCCAGGGCCGCGTCGTTGGCAATGAACTGTGTGTTCGACTCCATGACGGTGTCGATGATGCGCAAGCGATTGGCGCGCAGCGTGGAACCGGTTTCGGTGGCTTCCACGATGGCGTCGGCGAGCACCGGCGGCTTGACTTCGGTGGCTCCCCAGGAGAACTCCACGTTCACCGGGACACCGATCCGGTCGAAATACGCCTTCGTCACGCGCACCAGTTCTGTCGCGATCGTGGCGTTGGTGAAGTCCTTCGGCGACTTGAAGCGTGAGTCCTCGGGCGCAGCGAGGACCCAGCGTACCTTGCCGAAGCTCTGCTTGGCGTAGATGAGGTCCGCGATGCTCGTCAGCGGGTGCTTGCCGGCACCGCCAAGCTTGTGCTCGGCAATCCAGTCCTGCCCCGTCAATCCTGCGTCGAGCACGCCGTCGCATACGTACCGCGCCATTTCCTGGGCGCGAATCAACATGCACTCGACATCCGGATCGTCGATGGATGGGAAGTACGAGCGCGAGCTGACGTAGAGGTTGAAGCCCGCGCGGGCGAACAACTGGATCGTCGCCTCCTCCAGCGAGCCCTTCGGGATGCCGAGTTTGAGTTTCATGGGATCGTCACGCCCTCCGCGCGCTGAAAGAAGCAGGTCCGCTCGCCGGTGTGGCACACGTTGCCGTCGCCCAGCCGTTCGGCCCTGACCAGCACCGTGTCCTCGTCGCAGTCGATAAGGATCTCACGCACGGCGAGCCGATTGCCGGAGGTCTCGCCCTTGGTCCACAGCGTATTGCGCGTGCGGCTGAAGAACGTCACGTAGCCCGTGCGCCGCGTGACATCCCATGCCTCCTGGTTCATGAAGCCGACCATGAGCACCTCGCCGGTGGCATGGTCCTGCACGACCGCGGGAATCAGTCCGTTAAGTTTGGAGAAGTCCATAGTTTCGGTTCTTCGTGTTACGTACAACAAAAAACCCCGCCTTGGTCCGGCGGGGCTGCATGCGTTTCGGCTGTGTGGGTTCTTGCTCTTCGTCTCTCAGCGCGCGCAGTCCTGCCGGACGGCCGAATGGCCATGGTGATGATGCGTGCGATGGAGGGCGATGAACACCAGAGATAAAAGGCTATCAAAAAGTGAGAGGGGAGCGCAAGCGCCGGGTCGATAAATGCCGGGACGGGGCGTGAACCTCCTCCGCGAACCGGCTCCGCTCGATCAGCAACACGCCATGAGGGAACGACCTCGCCTCGCGTCGCGGCTTGCGCCTGTCCACGGTTTGCGCCGGAGGGTCCACGCCCCATCCCTAAGGTCGGTGTCGCTGGCCCTGTTCAGACGCTCGTTGTGACCAGCACTTCCTCGCCCAGCATGTCGGTGATCCTGACCGCCACCGTCGTCTGCTTGGACTGGATGTCGATTTCGTAGGATCCCTTGACGAGGTCCGTCTTCTTTTCAGGGGTGTCGCTCAACGCCACGTTGAAAACGCTGCCATTCCAGTTTGAATCGATCGCCACGCTGTCCACCATCGCGCGCCAGTCGTCGATCTTCGGCTGCAGGACTCCCGCCTGCTGTCGGAGGCGCTCGATAATCGACGGCGACACGAAGTCCTCGATGACGACTGTCACACGGGGACCCTTCCGAGCGATGCGCATCCTGGCGCTGGCGGGCTCGTGGCGGATGAATGCGCCGTACGTTTCATCGCTGCGCAGCTCGATGACATGAAGGCGGTTCGCGGCGTTCTTGCCTTTGCGAAGCCTGTTCCAGTCGTCAACCCACCCTCGTGCGGCAATCTCGATACCCAGGCAGACGAGGGTGATCTCGCGGTCCTCGTCCGGCCGGCTGTCCAGCTCGCGTCGCAGCTCCTCAAGATCGACCGGTGAGAGCGCGTGATCGAACGGAATGATCTTGGCGAGGTGTTTGCTAAGCGTGCCGTCGAAGAAACCGTCGGCGCGGGTTCGCTCGATGCCGATGTGCTCGCAGGCAAGGTTCACCGCCTCGTTGTGCTGGATCTGCAGGTCGTAGTCGTTCACGCGCCAGACCGAAAACGAGAGCTGGGCCGGCTCGGGGGCGACGTTCGGTTCGGGGTCGCTGCCCTCCGGGTCCATGGGCAACGCGGCCTGTGCGACTGGGGCTGGCCGCTTCGCGAACTTTTCGACTTGCTCACGCATCACGGACTGTAATCGCTTGGCGGTCGTTTGAATGGAACCCCTATTGATGTCGCATCCGATCCACCGTCGCCCTAATCGCTGTGCGACGGCTGACGTTGTACCGGAGCCAACAAAGCAGTCGAGAACCAGAGAGCCAGGCCTCGAGGCAAATGCCAGGATGCGCTCGATGAAATCCTCGTGCTTTGCGGTTGGATACAGCTTCTGGTTCTCATACGCGTGAACATCAAGCCATAGTGAACTTGCGATTCGAGTGGAACGAGGCGGAAACCAGTTCTCTATCTTCCCCGTCTCAGGATTCTTCCGAACAAACTCGAGTTCATCGCTCGTTTCAAACCAGTACTCTTCAAGAC
>JACPPO010000032.1 GCA_016190945.1 Acidobacteriota bacterium
AATTCGTCTTCCGCCACAACCGGCGGAAGACCCCAATGGCCGCGTTTCAGACACTGCTCGGTCTTGGGACCGCGCGTGGTCCGACGCCGGGACACGTCATTCGTGGCGGACAGGATCTGCGTCAATTTCCGATTCGGGCCTCCTAAGAAACTGCTCCCTCGACGACCTCGCCGGTCGAAAGGTCGATAAGGCCGAATCCAAGATTGTGAGCTCGTTGTCGAAGTCGACGGAGGACATGGACCCGGTGGTGCGCATCGTACGCATCAGCGCCGGGATCGGCGTAGACGAGGTGGTCTTTCAAGGTTCGATAGATCAGGACGGCGAGTTTGCGCGCGGTGGCCGTCACGGCCTTGGCTTTACCGATGCGGAAGGCCACGCGACGATAGAAGGCGCCCAGGGCGGTCTGTGTGCGCCCCAGATTCATCGCGGCGAGTCGGAGGATGGCCGCAGCCCGGTTGGCGGACGGCTGGGTGCGACTGCTCAGGAGGCGACCACCCGACACCTTGTTGTGGGGCGCGAGCGTGAGCCAGGACGTGAAGTGTTTCTCCGTCGGCCATCGGCTCATATCGGTCCCGATCTCCGAGAGCAGGCGGAGCGCGTTATAGGGACCGATGCCGTCAATCTGTGAGAGGTCGACGCCGGTGAGCTGGTGCAGCGGGGTCCGCAGGTCGAAGCGGGGTTCGTTCGCGCGCGGTTTTTGTCGGCGACGCGCGGCCGGCAGCGGCGACGCCGGCGGCGCGGTCGTGGCGGCAAGTTGTGCGAGGTGAGCTTCGATGGCGACATCGCACGCGGTGAGCTGCCGCTGATAGACGTCGAAGAGTTCGAGGTTCTGCTGGAGCACGAAGACGTGTTCGGCGCGGTAGTGACCGGTGAGGGCCCCGACGATCTCGGCTTCGGAGGCACGACACCGATAGTCGCGATGGGCGGCGAGCTGATGCGGATCGCGGTGACCGCCCACGATGTCCCGTAGGATGCGCAGACCGGTCACACCCGTGATGTCGCTGACCACGAGCGGAAGCTGGAGATTCATCTGGACCAACGCTTTCTGCATGCGCTGGACGAGACGGCCCGCGCTCTCAATGAGGGTGGCGCGGTGCCGGAGATACCCGCGCAAGGCGACGATGCCGTCGGCGGGACGAAAGCTCCCCCGCAGCAGGCCGAGGATATGGAGGTCGCGGAGCCATTCACAGTCCGAGACATCACTCTTGCGGCCGGGGAGGTTCTTCACGTGACGAGCGTTGACGAGGATGACTTGGAAGCCGCGGGCGTCGAGGATCTCGAAGATCGGGATCCAGTAGACGCCCGTGGCTTCCATCGCCACATGGGTCACACCACACGCGGTGAGCCAGTCGGCAAGGCGGTACAGATCGGCCGTGAAGGTCGGAAACGATCGAACCGCGGTGGTATCACGGTCCGGTGGCACGGCGACGAAGTGTTCCGCCGACCCACAGTCGATGCCGGCGGCGTGCGGATGGAGACGCTCGAGGGCATGGGGCGACGTGCGCGGCTTCGGCGACGGACGACGGCGATGGCGTTTCATTGGAGGCTCCTCTACACTTGGCGACAGCCTCCGGGAACAGGGATGCGGATGAGTGGCAATCTCCTAAACGGGATCACGTCGCACAAACGGCGTGTCACCAATGACGATGCCGCGAATCCCCAGGCCACGCTAACCAACGGGCTGCGACGCACCAGTGGCGGGTCGACCTCGGTTTCCGGAGGTGCGTGATTGTAGGCAGAGCCCGCAGTTTCTCGCATGTCGAGTCGCGATCACATCGCGTGAGTCGCTAACCA
>JACPPO010000035.1 GCA_016190945.1 Acidobacteriota bacterium
GAAATGTACCTATCCGGGTCCAGAATGACGGCCGCCGCGACGACCGGCCCAGCCAGACAGCCGCGCCCTACTTCGTCGCACCCGGCCACGCGATAGAACCCCCACCGCCGCATGGCGTTTTCCAGGGTCCGCCTCGCGCGCGTTCGAATCATGGCTGGTCCGCCGACTGCCTAACGCCTACTTCTTACTGGACCCGCTTCGTTTCCTTCATCCTGGCCGCCTTGCCTTTCAAGTCGCGCAGGAAATACAGCTTGGCGCGCCGCACGCGTGCCGACCGGACGACGTCGACCTTGGCAATCGTGGGCGAGTGCAGCGGGAAGATCCGCTCGACGCCCTGGCCGAACGACACCTTGCGCACAGTGAACGAGGCGCGCGCGCCGCCACGATGCATCCCGATAACGATCCCCTCGAAAATCTGGATCCGTTCCTTGTCGCCCTCACGGACCTTGACGTGCACGCGAACCGTATCCCCGGATTTCATGTCCGGACGGGTCGTCATCTGCGATTTTTCCACCAGCTCGATTGCGGTCATTGTTCCCTCTCCCGTTCCTTCCGAATCTCGTCCAGCATCGCCCGTTCCTCGTCGTCGAGGGCTGCGGTATCCAGCAGCTCCGGCCGGCGCTCGAGCGTTCGCCGGATCGCCGTCTTCTTGCGCCACAGCCGGACCTCTTCGTGATGGCCGGACAACAGCACGTCTGGCACCGCGTAGCCGCAAAACTCCGAAGGACGCGTGTAGTGCGGGTAATCGAGCAACCCGCGCGAAAACGAATCCTCTTCAACGGACCGGCTGTCGGCGACCACTCCCGGCACCAGGCGACTGATGGCATCGACAACGACCAGCGCCGCGAGCTCGCCGCCGCTCAGCACGTAGTCGCCGATCGATAACTCCTCGGCCGCGACGAGTGCGCGAACCCGGTCGTCCATGCCCTCGTATCGGCCGCACAGCAGCGCGACATGCCGCAGGACACTCATCCTGACGGCCTCCGCCTGCGTGAATCTGCGGCCCTGGGGCGACAACAAGACGATCGCGTCCGGGATACCCCGCCGCGTGCGGATCTCCTCCACCGCCCGCGCCAGCGGCTCGGGCTTCATCACCATCCCCGGCCCGCCGCCGTACGGCAGATCGTCCACGCTGCGATGCCGATCGGTCGTATAGGCGCGCAGGTCGTGGACCTGCACGTCCAGCAGCCCGTGCTCAATCGCCCGGCCGATCACGCCATCGGCGAGTCCGGCCTCGACCATCCGCGGAAAGATCGTGACGATGTCGAACTTCATTCAGCTCGAGCAACCCTTCAGGCGGATTGATCCGGATCCTCCTGGCGCCGACGTCGATCTCGACGCAGATGTCCCCGGCCAGCGGCACCAGTATTTCGCCACGCGGTCCCTGGACGACAAGGCGGCTCCCGCCGGCGCCGCCCTCCACCCGGACGACCGTCCCCACGCCGCGCCCCCCCGCGGCCTCCACCGCGCACCCGACAAGTTGGTGCTCGTAGTAACGGCCCGGCCCGAGCGGCTGCAGCGACGCTTCGGGGACTCGAAGCTCCAGCCCCGCCAGCCGCTCCACCGCCTCGATGCTCAACAACCCTTCAAAGCCGATCACCGGACGGCCGTTCTGCACCCGCGCGGATGCGATGGTCAGTTGCTCGTCGCGTCCTGCCCATCGCGTCCACACGAGCGCCCCGGGCCGAAACCGTTCCGCGATGAAGTCCGTCTCCGGGATCACCGAGACCTGGCCGCGCAGTCCATGGGGCCTGGCAATACGTCCCACAACCACCATGTCGTCCCAGTTCAATCCTTGATATCCAGCTGAGCGCGCTTCCCGTGTTTCTCGGCCGTCACCGCCAGCAACGTCCGCAGCGCCGCCGCAGTCCGTCCCTGCCGGCCGATAATCTTGCCCATGTCGCCGGGCGCCGTTCTCAGCTCCAGCAGGCTCATCCCGCGCCGCTCGGACTCGGTGACCTTCACCGCATCCGGCCGATCCACCAGGGCGCGGACGACGACTTCAATCACCGCGCGCAGGGGGCTGACATCGCCTCCACCCGCAGACGTCTCGGACATTACTGGACCGCGAGCGGCTCGGCCTTCGCCGACAGGTCACGCGACAGGTGCTTGCTCAACAACGTCCGCACTGAATCGGACGGCCGCGCGCCGTGCTTCAGCCAGTGCTCGATGCGCTCCTTGTTGACGTTAACCTGGGCCGGCTTCGCGCGAGGATTGTACGTCCCCAGGTTCTCGATGACGTCGCCCTGGAGTCCCGACCGCCCTTCGGCGAGCACCACGCGGAAATAGGGCTTCTTCTTGGACCCCACCCGCGTCATTCGAATCGATAGCATCTAACCTCCCCCGGCGGGTCCGCTTCGCGGCACCCGTCCTACCGTGTCTTGATCAGCCCCCAGGGCCCGCCCTTCTTCCGCTTCTTGCCCGGCGCCGCAA
>JACPPO010000037.1 GCA_016190945.1 Acidobacteriota bacterium
CGACGGCTCGCGGCCGTTCATGATCGTGACCTTTCTGGCCCTGCTCGAGATGATCCGGCTGGAGCTGATTCGCGTGTTTCAGTCGGGGAGCTTCGGGGCGATCCGCGTGTACAAGCGCGCGCGTCCGGCGGATGCGCCGCATCCCATAGGCGATCCGTCCGAACATTCGCAATCCCCAATCCCCGATTCCAAGACCCAACAGGACTGAGTGCGCGATGACCACAGAACCAGCTGGCACCGCCTCCGCCGAGCTCAGGGCGATCGTCGAGGCGCTCATCTTCGCCTCGCCCGAGCCCATTACGCCCAGAATGCTGTTCAAGCTGCTGGCCGACGAGCCGAAGGAAGACGTGACGGCCGCCGTGCAGGCGCTCAAGACTGAATACGACCAGCGACCCGGCCTGCAATTTGTCGAAGTCGCCGGCGGTTATCAGATCGTGACGCGTCCGGAGCTGCATGAATGGGTTCGGCGGCTGTTCCACGAGCGCTCCACCCAGAAGCTGACGGTTCAGGGGCTCGAGACGCTGGCCGTGATCGCGTACAGGCAGCCGATCACCGCGCTCGAGATCTCCGAGGTCCGCGGCGTCGATACGCATGGCGTGCTCTCCACACTCCTCGAGCGTCACCTGATCAAGATCGTGGGTCGCAAGAACGTGGTCGGCCGCCCGTTCCTGTACGGGACGACGAAGGAATTCCTGATTCGATTCGGCTTGAACGACCTCGGCGATCTGCCAAAGATCGAGGACATGGCCGAGGCGCTCGGCTTCGATCCACCGGGAAGACTCTTCGAGGTCACGCCGCGCGAGGAGATGTTACCGCTTGGCGACGACGATCCCGGCAGCTCTGTATAAGGAGCGGATTTCCGCCGTCGTCAGATCTCGCCACATACCCGGCTTCAGGCGTCTGTCGCTGATGGGACCGATGCGCGTACGGATGAGCGCCCTGACGGGACGGCCGACCGCCTCGCACATCCGGCGCACCTGCCGGTTGCGCCCTTCGCGAATCGTCATCACCAGGAGGGCTTCGCGATCGCCGCGTCCTCTATGCAGCAATGTCACCTCCGCCGGTAACGTGCGCCGGCCGTCGAGCGGAATCCCCGTCCGCAGGCGCTCGATCGCTTCGGCGTCCGGCACACCCGCAACGCGCGCCTCGTACGTCCGCTCGACGCCGTGCCGCGGGTGCGTCAGCCTCGCGGCCAGCTCCCCGTCGTTGGTGAGGAGGAGCAGCCCCGCCGTGTCGCAGTCGAGGCGTCCGACCGGGTAGACGTACTCCCGCACGCCACGCAGCAGATCGATCACCGTGGGCCGCCGCCGCGGATCCGAGCGGGTCGTCACGTAACCGGCAGGCTTGTTCAGCAGGATGTAGCGGAGCGGCGCCGCGGACTTGATACGCCGCCCATCCACGCGGATGTCATTCGCGGCCGGATCGGCCTTGGTCCCCATCTCGCGCACGGTCGTGCCGTTGACCGTCACACGCCCTTCGGCGATCAGCTTTTCCGCCGCGCGCCGGGAAGCGACGCCGGCCTGCGAGAGAATTTTCTGAAGTCTTAGCTCCATTTGTCGTTGGCTGCGAGGTGTCGGCAACTCCTCCGCAAGACCGGCTCAGCTCGTCGCACGATCATCTGCTTCCGCTTCATCCGGGCTCGCTTCGCACTTACGCTGCCTACGGTCTTGCGCCGGACATACCGACACCTCGCAGCCGGTCATGACGGCATGAGGCGCGGTACCTCCGGAGCAAACCGTCGTCGGGCGCAAGCCGCGAATCGAGGCTGGCCGTTCGCTTATGGCGATATGTGGATCGAGATGAGCCGGTTTGCGGAGGCGGTGCCACGCCTCATGCCCGTCTGTGATGAAAGCCCTATCGACGGAGTACATCGGCCCAGAACGAGATCAGCTTCCAGCTTTCCGACGCCGCAACGGATCGGTCGAGCTCCGCGTGCGTGATGATCTGGCTGAGGAGCACGTGCACGTCGACGCCCTTCTTTCGCAGGTACTCGCCAAGGACGACGGATTCCGCCGCTGGAATGACGCTGTCGTCATCGCCATGCAGCAGAAAGACCGGCGCGGCGGGCGGTGCCGGCGCGCGCTCTGGTGACGCGGCGGGATCGGCCTCGAGGCCGAGGTGAGGCACGAGAACCGGGCCGAGCGCCTTCACGTTACGGTCGTTGACGTAGGTCAGGTACGTCGCTGACGGCTCCGGGAGCATCTTCACCAGGTCCCGGGCCCTTTGAAATGTGGCGTTGGCCTGGTCCATATCGACCAGCGTCAACTGCGACGCCAGCAGAAATGTGCCGATGCCCTCGCGTAACGGAACCACCTGCTCGGGAGGGACGAGACGATCGGCGGCCGCGTACGTGATCACGGCGATGCCGTAATCGTGAGGAGGATGCGTCACGACGCCTGGCGCCTGGACCGCCTCCCCCGTGGCAAGGTAGCGCAGCACGCGGCCGAGGTCGCCGTGGCCGCCAAACGACACGACGTAGGCGACCTTGTCGCGGATGGCGGGACGGCCCGCCGCAACAATGGCGAGGCCGCCCGCGAAGCTAATGCCCACCATGCCCACGCGGTCGTCAGGCGCGAGGCCCGGCCGCGCCGCGATCCACGCGACCGCATCCTCGATCACGTCCGCCGATCGCGCGGTGATCTGATACCCCACCAGATCGGGCAGCGCCATCGTCATCACCGCAACGCCGCTGCCGGCGAGATCCTTCGCGAGCGCCGTCAGGCGCGGTTCGGCGATCCCCATCGAGTGGACGCCCGGAACGAGCAGGGCGGCGCGGCGTACGGTGCCTTCGGGGCGGTAGAACTGCGCGGCCACCTCACCTTGCCGCGTCGGCACCATGTGGCGGGGAAGGACGCTGACCCGCCGCGCGCTGGCGTCAGCGAATGCTTCGACGCGTCCGCCCAGATTCGCCGCGCGCACGAACAACGAGGCCGCCCGCGCGTACGGCATGGCGACCAATATCAAGGCGACCAGAAGGATCACCGCGACGGCGAGCGCGATAAGACCACGGGATCGCATGAATTCTGCATGTTACACTGAACGGATCGCGGTGCCAGGGTGCGACGGTGCGAGGATGCGATGGCGCGATGGGGCGTCCGAGAGTGTGACGCGCGCACCCCGCACCGTCGCGCCCCGCACCGTCGCACGTCATGAGAAAGTTAATTATTGCCATCGACGGCCCTTCTGGAGCGGGCAAAGGCACGATCGCGCGCACGCTTGCTCAAGCGCTTGGCTACCGCCACATCGACACCGGCGCGATGTACCGCGCGATTGGCTGGAAAGCGGCCTTCGATGGAATCCCTCTCGACGATGAACGCGCCGTCGCGGATCTGGCGCAACGCGCCGACCTCGTGGTCGAAGGCGATGTCGTGTCCATCGACGGGCACGACGTCACCGGCGCCATTCGCTCGACCGAGATCGACAAGGCGGCCACCTCTGTCGCCAGGCTGCCGCGGGTGCGCGAGGTCCTGGTCGCGCGCCAGCGAAGGTGCGGCGAGGGGGGCGGCGTCGTGATGGAAGGACGCGACATCGGCACGGTCGTCTTCCCGACCGCCGATGTGAAGATTTATCTCGATGCGTCGGCGGAAGAGCGGGCGCGCCGGCGCGCCGGCGATACAGCGCACACCAGCGGCCGGGCGGGCCGGGAGGCGGTCGCGGCGTCAATCGCCGCGCGGGACAAAGCAGACACGACCCGCGCCGTATCGCCGCTAACCGTCGCGGCCGACGCGGTGCATATCGACACGACCGGTATGCCGATCGATCAGGTCGTCGAGAAGGTCATGACCCTTGTCCGTCAGCGATCGTCGTAATCGTCCGAGGAGGCCGGATCGAGCTCCCACCGCTTCTTATCCCGATCGCTAATCTTTTTCTCGCCCTTCAGCTCCTCGTTGTCCTCGTACTGGACGCCGAGAGCCTTCCCGATATCGTCGACGATGTCCTGGTCCGGTGTCGGGTTGTCGCCGCCCGGCGCCTCGTCGCCCACGGCGTAGGCCGATTCCCAATCGGCGTCGATGTCGCCGCCCGTGATCGCTGGGCTGGTCTCGGTGTGTTGATGGAGCTTTTCGGCGAGCTCGTGGCGCCCCGTGCGCGCCGACGACGCGGACCGATCGAGATCGAGCGACGAGGGGGGCGTCGGCACGAGTTCATCATCGCGGACGATCCTGCGCTCGCGGTCGAGCGCCGGTACCTTTCGCGCCGAGGTCATGGCCGCCGTGAACCTTCCACCCGACTTGCCGGAGCGGATGTCACGAGCGGGCGATTTACGGACCGTTGCCTGCGCCGACCGACGTCGAGGGGTCTTCCGGCCCGTCGCTTTCCTGGCGGCCTTTCGGGCAACCTTCCTGGTGGCCTGTTTCGCCGAAGCCCTGCGAAGGCGGGCACTCCTCCGGGCAGTTGCCCCGGTTCGTCGCGCTGCGGATGTCCGCGCGGCGCCTTTCTTGCGGGCCGAGCCTGCGGCCCGAGTTCGCGCCCGGCTCGCGCCCGCGCGCGCGCCGGCTGTCCTGCGCCCTTTAGCCCGGGCGGCCTTGCGTTTAGCCATCGCGTCATCCTTTCCCACTGTTGACAGTTTGCCGATAAGTGACGTATCTTCTGTGTCTTATCGGCGACGGGCAAGTGCCAGTAGTGCGGTGGGCTTGGTAGCTCGGTCTCTAGGTAGCTAGGTCGCTACCGGTCGCCCGGCATCCCTCACCACCCAGCCACGTAGCATCCCATCCCGGCTACCTGGCAATCCGTCTATCGCCCTTATAGCTGCGGGGGGCCGGTCGCCGCAACAGAAACCGGCAAGCCCGATTTGCGACCGAGGAGGACGCGCACGGAATGGCGAATGTAGACAACGGGTTGGTATCGCCCGAGAAAGTGGGCGAGCGGCCCGGCGCACCGGCACGCACCAGGGCTGGCAAACCCGCCGGCCCGGCTTTCAAGCCGATGCCCCACGAAGACATCGATCCGCAGGAATTCGCGGCCATGCTCGACATCTATGACGACAGCTTCCGGAACATGGCGGAAGGCGAGGTCGTCAAAGGCACCGTCCTCAAGGTCACCGACACCGCCGTCGTCATCGACGTCGGTTACAAGTCAGAAGGCCTCATCCAGATCGCCGAATTCATCGACGAGAGCGGCCAGATCACCGTGCAGCCGGGCGACGTGGTGGATGTGCTGCTCGAGCGCACCGAGGATCGCGAAGGCCACATCGTGCTGTCGCGCGAGAAGGCCGAGAAGATGAAGATCTGGGACGAGGTCGAGAAGGCCTACACGGATCGCAAGGTCGTGATCGGCCGGGTCGTCGAGCGCATCAAGGGCGGCCTCGCGGTCGACATCGGCGTGCGCGCGTTCCTGCCCGGGTCGCAGATCGACGTACGTCCGGTTCGCAACCTCGACGCGCTGAGGGGGCAGGAGCTCCGGATGCGCGTGATCAAGGTCAACAAGAAGCGGGGCAACATCGTCCTCTCGCGCAAGGTGCTCCTCGAGGAAGAGAACGCCGAGAAGAAGAAGACGACGCTCGAGACGCTGACCGAGGGCAAGGTGCTGCGCGGTACCGTCAAGAACATCACCGACTACGGCGCGTTCATCGACCTGGGCGGCATCGACGGTCTGCTCCACATCACGGACATGTCGTGGGGCCGCGTCGGCCATCCGTCGGAGCTCTTCAAGGTCAACGACGAAGTCGACGTCATCGTCCTGAAATACGACCCGGCCACCGAGCGCGTCTCGCTCGGCCACAAGCAGCTCGTGCAGGATCCGTGGGCTACGGTGCAGGAGCGCTACCCGGTCGGCGCGCGCATGAACGGAAAGGTTGTGAGCCTGACCGACTATGGCGCGTTCGTGGAGCTCGAGGCGGGCGTCGAAGGGCTCATCCACGTCTCGGAGATGTCGTGGAGCAAGCGGGTCAAGCATCCGTCGAAGATCCTGAACGTCGGCGACCCGGTCGACGCGATGGTGCTCGGCGTGGACCCCGCGGCGCGGCGTATCTCGCTCGGCCTCAAGCAGGTCGAGAGCAACCCCTGGCACGAGCTGGCCGAGAAGTACCCGGTCGGCACACGCATCAAGGGCAAGGTGCGGAACCTCACCGAGTTCGGCGCCTTTGTCGAGGTCGAGGAGGATATCGACGGCCTGATCCACATCTCCGACATGTCGTGGAGCAAGCGAATCAAACACCCGTCGGAGGTGCTCAAGAAGGGCGACGTGGTGGAGGCGATGGTGCTGAGCATCGACGCGGAGAACCAGCGTCTGTCCCTCGGCTTGAAGCAGCTGGCCACCGACATCTGGGACGACTTCTTCTCGCGCCACCGGGTGGGCGCCACCGTCGAAGGCAAGGTCACGCGGCTGACCAACTTTGGCGCCTTCGTCGAGCTGGACGAAGGGATCGAGGGGCTCATTCACGTGTCGGAGTTTGACGACGCGCACGGCGGCGAGAAGATCGATCTCGAGGTAGGGAACCCTTACCAGATGAGGATCATCAAGCTGAGCCCGCAGGAGCGGAAGATCGGACTGAGCATCCGCGCGCTCAAGTCCGACGATTACCGCGCCGACTGGGGCCCCGATTCGGAGATCGAGGACACCGGGACCGCGACGCTCGGCGATCACTTCAAGAACCGCTGAGGGGTAGTAGAGGAGCAGCAGTGAGTACACCTGGCGGCAGCATGACGAAGGCGGAGCTCGTGGAGGAAGTGTCTCGGGTGTCCGATCTCACCAAGAAGCACTCGGAAGTCATCGTCGACACGGTGTTCAAGAGCATCATCGAGGCGCTGCACCGAGGGGAGAAGATCGAGTTGCGCGGGTTCGGAAGCTTCCGGCTCCGCAAGCGCGAGCCGCGCAAGGGACGGAACCCGAAGACCGGCGACAAGGTGGACGTGCCGCCGAAGAAGGTGCCCTACTTCAAGCCTGGCAAGGAACTGAAGGACCTGATCAACCGCGTGGCGGCGCCGGTGAATGCGCCGCCGCCTCCTGGCGCCGCGGCCGCCGCGCGCGACTCCGCCGCGGTCTGAACTTGGACCGGCTGTGGTCCCCGTGGCGCCTCGAATACGTCACCGGCGGCGGGCAGCAGGCCGGTTGCATCTTCTGCGAGGCCACGCGTCCCCCTGAGTCGGAGCCCCTCGTCATATTCGAGGGGAGCACCTGCTACGTCATCCTCAATCTTTATCCCTATAACAACGGCCACCTGATGGTCGTGCCGTACCGGCACGTGGCGACGCTCGGCGAGCTGACCTCCGACGAGATGAACGAGATCGGCCGGCTCACGCAGCGATGCGAGATAGCGCTGACCGAGGCCTTCCGGCCGCACGGGTTCAACGTCGGCATCAACCTCGGCACGGCCGCCGGCGCGGGCGTGCTCGATCACGTGCACGTGCACGTCGTGCCTCGCTGGAGCGGGGACACGAACTTCATGACGGTCGTCGGCGACATGCGGGTCCTGCCTGAGGATCTCGGCGCCAGCGCGGCACGGCTGAAACCAATTTTCGCCAACCTCGACACTTCTCGCTGAGCCAAGCCACGGAGGCACGGAGTGAAGGCTTCTTCGTGTCTGCGTGGCTGGCACCCAACCGCGCCGACCCGGAGTCCCCGCCGCGCACGCCTGTGCGGTGGAGTGGAGATGTGCGCGACGGGAAGCGGGATCGATCGGCGCTGGGCATCCTGCAGCGCCGCGTGGAACTCGCCGGCCGTCAGCCGCGGGCGCGCCAGCAGCGCGTCCCGGAACTTCGTGACGATCGGCCGTGGCAGAGCGGCGGCCGCGCCGCTGCCGCGGCAAGGGGGGCGGGTGCGTCGATGGCCTCGTCGGCGATAGGTCGCATACCTCGCCAGCTGCCGGCAGCACATCCCGTGCCCGCCGCCCGGTTTCTTGCTCTTTCCGCTCACTTGGCGCTGGCGTCGGTGCTTGGCGTGCATGAGGGCGCTCGGTGTGCGCTGTGCGTGCGCTGTGCGAAGTCGCACACCGGGCGCTCATGCCGTGCGCCGGCGCACGGTCGAACATCTCCGGAAGTCGGGGCATTTTCGACAATTCCGTGTAAAGCGCTGTAGTGGCCCCATTCGTGCTCGGCGGGTCTGCATGCCGCCCCGCGCCGCTGCCGTGCGAGTGATCCTGGAAACCGTAGCCGCGCTGGCGGTTACGGCGTCGATTGCCGCGCCCGCGCAGGGCCAACGTGGAGAGTACTGGGTCAAGGCGGCGTTCCTCTATAACCTCGCCAAGTTTGTGCAATGGCCGCCGTCTGCGGACCGGGCCGATCGATTGGTTGTTGGCGTTATCGGCAACGATTTCTTCAGCAACGTCCTCGATAACTTCGTCAGGGGAAAGAGCGTGCAGGGACGCGAGATCGTCGTGCGCCGGCTGCGCACAGACGACGACCTGCGAGCATGTCGCATCGTGTTTATCAGCGCCTTCGAGGCGCAGCACACGGCAGACATTCTGCTGCGCGTGGAAGCTGTCGGCGTGCTGACGGTGGGCGAGGCGCCGGATTTCCTGCGCGAAGGCGGCCACGTGCGGTTCCACGTCGAGAACAACGCCGTTCGGGTCCAGATTAACGGCGCCGGAGCGGATCAGGCCGGGCTCAAGATCAACTCTCAGCTGCTGAGTCTGGCCAGATAGGAAGCAACGGCGTGAACGGGTTAGTACGCAACGTATCAATCAAAGGCAAGCTGACGCTGGTCACGATGCTGACCAGTTCGGTGGCGCTCCTGGTGGCGTGCGCACTGTTCGTGACGTACGACTACATCACCCTGCGACGGAGCCTCGTCCAAGAGGTCTCCACGATGGCCGACATCGTCGGCGGCAACAGCACGGCGGCCTTGTCGTTCGACGATCGGGAGTCGGCGTTGCGGATCCTGGCGAGCTTGCGCGCGCAGAGCAGCATCATCGGGGCGTCGCTCTATGGCGCCGATGGCAGGCAGTTCACGGAGTGGCAGGTCGCCGCCACGGACGCGTCGCCGTGCACAGCCGGATCAGCCGTGCGGCTCACGCGAGAGGCGCTGACGGTGACACGGCCCGTTGTGCTGGCCGGCGAGCGGATCGGCACCATCTGCATCCAGTCCGACCTGAGCCCGCTCGATGCGCGGCTCCGCAGCTACGGCATCGTGCTGGCCGTGGTCCTGCCGGCGTCCTTGCTGACGGCGCTCCTGTTGTCGGCCAGGCTGCAGCGACTGATTTCAGACCCGATTCTGCAGCTCACGCACACGGCGAGGGCCGTCTCGACCGACCAGAACTATGCCGTGAGGGTCGAAAAGCAGGCCGACGACGAACTGGGGCGGCTCGTCGACGACTTCAACCGGATGCTGGCACAGATCGAGGCGCAGGACCTGAAGCTCCGCAGCCACCGCGCGCACCTGGAGAAAGAGGTCGCCGTGCGTACCAAGGAATTGATGGCTGCCAAGGACGCCGCGGAGGCGGCGAACCGCGCCAAGAGCGAGTTCCTGGCCAACATGTCGCACGAGATCCGAACGCCGATGAACGGTGTCATCGGGATGACCGAGCTGGCCCTCGGCACCGACCTGCGGTCCGACCAGCGCGAGTATCTCGAGGTCGTGAAGGGATCCGCGGAGTCGCTGATGTGCATCATCAACGACATCCTCGACTTCTCGAAGATCGAAGCGGGCAAGTTCACGCTCGAAACCGTGGACTTCGACCTCCGGACTCTTATGGCCGACGCCGTGAGGCCGCTCGCCGTGCGCGCCGACCAGAAGGGCGTAGAGCTGATGCTCCAGGTCCGCCCGGACGTGCCCGAACACTTCGCCGGCGATCCAATCCGCCTGCGGCAGGTGCTCGTCAACCTGATGGGCAACGCCGTCAAGTTCACCGAACAGGGCGAGATCGTCGTGACGGTGTCTCGCGGAGAGGAGAACGGCGACCCTTCGCACCACCTCCACTTCGAGGTCCGCGACACCGGCATCGGCGTACCGCCCAGGAAGCAGGCCGCGATCTTCGACGCGTTCGCGCAAGCCGACGGCTCCATGACCAGGAAGTACGGCGGCACGGGCCTGGGCCTGACCATCGCGTCGCAGCTCGTCCGGATGATGGGCGGCCGCGTCTGGCTGGAGAGTCAGCCGGGCGCGGGCAGCCGGTTCCACTTTACCGCCCGTCTTGCGGCGGCACGGAAGCCGGCGGAAGCGGCGCCGCCCGCGGCGACGCTGGCGGACCTGCGGGTGCTCGTGGTCGACGACAACGCCACCAACCGCCGCATCCTCGACGAAGTGCTGCGGCACTGGCGGGCCGTGCCGACGCTCGCGGCCGGGGGCGAGGAAGCCCTGGCGCTGGTGCATCAGGCGGAGGAGACCGGCAAGCCGTTCCATCTCGCGCTGCTCGACGTCAACATGCCGGGCATGGACGGATTCACGCTGGCCGCGCGGGTGCAGTCGGTCTCGTCGCTGGTCGGGCCGGCCATTCTTATGCTCAGCTCGTCGGACCATGCCGACGCGGTGGAGCGCTGTCGCGAGCTGTCGCTGAGCGCGTACCTGATCAAGCCGGTGACGCAACGGGATCTGTACGCGGCGCTGCTTGGAACGCTCGGGTTGGGCGCGGCCTCCCCGCGCAGCCGTCCCGCTCCCGCCGTGCTGCGAGTGGGAGAACGATCGGGACTGCGCGTCCTGCTGGCGGAAGACAATGCGGTCAATCAGCTGCTCGCGATTCATTTGCTCGAGGCCGCCGGGCACCAGGTGGAGCTCGCGCGCGACGGGCTCGAGGCTGTCGCGCTTTATCGGACCGGTTCCTTCGACCTGATCTGCATGGACCTCCAGATGCCGGGGATGGATGGCCTCGAGGCGACCGCGGCGATCCGGCGAATCGAAGCGCAGCGAAGCGGACGGGTGCCCATCATCGCGCTGACCGCGCACGCGATGCAGGGCGACCGCGAGCGGTGCCTGCAGGCCTCGATGGACGGCTACGTGTCCAAGCCGATACGCCGCGAGGAGCTGATGGCGGAGATCGATCGCGTGGTCGGGGTCGCGGCGGTGCCAGCGGCGACACCACCCGCCGCGTCGGCGGCGACGACCGGCGCAGAGAAGATCGGCGTCACGTTGCGATTCCAGGACGACGAGGTGTTGTTCGGTCAGCTCGCCGAGGTGTTTCTCGAAGACTATCCACAGAGGCTGACCGAGATCCGGACGACGCTCGCAAACGGCGACACGGCCGGACTGGCGCGCGCCGCGCACAC
>JACPPO010000034.1 GCA_016190945.1 Acidobacteriota bacterium
CCTCGTGCATCGGTCTTCCCGGCGGCACGGTGTTTTAGCGACGGTTGACGCTGCTGATATTCGCGGATTGGTTACCGCCAGACTTCTGTGCGTCGCGGAGCTGCCTCACTCTAGTCACGGACGTATCCGCTTGCGCGGACGTCCCTAACGACCACGAGGGTTCTCCACCTAGTCACCGTACCGCCGAGAACACCGATGCACAAAGCACGCGCTGCCGATCCGCGGCCTCACGCGCCCGCGGGTCTCACCTCGCGAGCAATCGCCCAAATGAACCCGCTCAGCTCGCGCGCGATGGCCGTCGCCACCTTCGGCTTGGACTTGCCCCGCGCGACGAGTCGGCGGAAGCGTCCCGTCAGCCGGAGCTGCGCCTTCCACGCGATGTCACAGACAAGCTTCGGGAGCGCTTCCTGGCGATACAGCTGTTGCCGGCCAATCCGGGGAGTGCCCTGATAGGCCCACGCGGCCTCCGCGAGCAGTCGCCGCACGTGGGGATTTCCGGCCTTCGTGATGCCGCCACGCCGCACACTCGGCCCACTGGAATATTCCGAGGGCACGAGGCCGAGAAACGCCATGAGTTCGCGCGGGTGCCCGAAGCGTGTGAGATCCCCGAGTTCGGCGACCACGCCCATCGCGGTGATGAACGACACACCCCGGAGCGCCTGCAACGCCGCGACGAGCGGCGCCCACCGCCACGTCGGTGCCAGCTGCCGCAACTGTTCGGTGAGGCGCACGATGCGTCGCTCGGTTTCGTCAATCGCGTCGCGATACTCCTGCAACGTGATGTGCTGCGCCGCACTCGCGAACGAGAGATCCGCCAACCAGCGGCGATACGGAATCGTCCAACCCGCGCGACCCAGATACCGCCGCCCCTGCCGCAGCAGAAACGCCTTCAGCCGATACTTCGCCTGCGTCGCGACGACCACGGCGTCTTCGCGGGCCCGCACAAGATCGCGCATCGCTTCGTCTGTCGCATCGGGAATGTGGATCGCGCGGAGCTCACCGGCGCGATGCAGGCGCGCGAGCGTCACACTGTCGCGGCGATCGGTTTTGACCCGATCCCCGCTCCGCTTCGGCACCATCGACGGACTCACCAC
>JACPPO010000044.1 GCA_016190945.1 Acidobacteriota bacterium
CTACCGCAGGTTCCAAAGGATCTGCCGGAAATCTGCGCAGAACTCGCTCTTGAAGCGGACCGACTGACCGAATCGGACTGGGCACGCAGGCCTCGTTAGGCGTGGACTTTCGCGGGGGCTGTCGCATAGAGTGCTTCCCACAGCCTTAACGTGTTTACAAGGAGGCCGCAGCCATGAACGCCTCGATAACCGCCGTCGTAATGGTCGCGTTGAGCGCGCCGCTGGCGGCCCAGTGGTTGAACCACCCCACGCCGGGCATCCCGCGCGCGCCGGGCGGCAAGCCGAACCTGTCCGCGCCGGCGCCGCGCGCGCCCGACGGCAAGCCCGATCTCTCCGGCCTGTGGACCAAGATTTCCCCGAAGTATTCCCGCAATATTGCGGCGGACCTGAAGCCCGGGGAGATTCAGCCGTGGGCGAAAGCCCTGGTTGAGCAACGGAAGGAAGATCTTGGCAAGGAATACATGAACGTGAAGTGTGTGCCCTTGGGTCCGGGCTACGCCACTTCCGCCGACAGCACGGGGGCGGAGATGATGAAGATCGTCCAAACTCCGGGGCTCATCCTTATTCTGAATCCCGATCTCACTTACCGCCAGATCTTCCTCGACGGCCGCGCATTGGAATCGGCCCCCAATCCAACTTGGATGGGGTACTCCGTGGGACATTGGGATGGAGACACGCTCGTCGTGGAGAGTTTCGGATTCAACGATCGCACCTGGCTCGATCATGATGGCCACCCCCACAGCGAAGGATTGCGCATGACCGAACGCTACCGCCGCCGCGACTTCGGCAATCTGGAGGCCGAAATTACGCTCTCGGATCCGGCGGTTTACGCCCGGCCCTGGACTGTCGCGGTCCGGGCCGTCTTGGCCGCCGACACCGAACTGCTCGAATGGGTTTGCAATGAAAACGGCCGCGGCGCGGAGCACTGGGTGGGCAAGGCTTCTGATGAAAGGAAGGGCGAGGTGCAGGTCGCTCCCGGCATTCTCGCGAAGTACATCGGCGTTTACGAGGAGCAGCATCCCTTCTGGAGGGCCATTCCTCGAATCGTCGAGATCACGGTCTCGGATGGCAGGCTTTTCGGCAACATGGACGGTAGAGGGAACGTTCCGCTGATCGCGTCGTCGGATTCGGAGTTTTCCGGTCTGTATGGACTCGGGGTTGAGTTTATCCAGGGCGGCTCCGGACTCTTTGTGAAACACGTTTCGGGCAATTACCGGTTCGCACGGAGGTAGGTTCCCGCGCATGAAACGAACGTTCTGGATTTCAACAGTGCTGCTCGCAACCGCCGGTTCCATCGCGGAGGCGCAGCAGGGCGGAGGGCGGCCGAGAGCCCGGCTTCGCAGCGGCCGCCTCAGACCGCGACGCCTCAATCCTATCCGCCGGAGCAGGTGCAGGCCGGGCAGGCCCGCTTCGGGGCGCAATGCGGCTTCTGCCACGGACACGATACGGCCGGAGGTGAAACCGGTTCCGACCTCACCCGCTCGGCGCTCGTCGCCGAGGATGTGCGCGGCGACAAGATCGGTCCCATGGTCCGGGCCGGCCGCGCCGATAAAGGAATGCCGCCGTTCGATCTGAGCGACGCGGATCTTGGGGCGATCGTGGCATTCATTCACGATCAGAAGACGAAGGCGGAATTCCTCGGCGGCGGCCGCCGTTC
>JACPPO010000003.1 GCA_016190945.1 Acidobacteriota bacterium
CCCATCTTCGGCGTGAGGATCCAGGATAACCGATAATGCCGCCGTGGGTCCGCGTGTTCGTTTTGCGCCCTCCCCGACCGGATATCTGCACGTCGGCGGCGCCCGCACCGCACTCTTCACCTGGCTCTACGCGCGCCGACACGGCGGCACCTTCGTGCTGCGCATCGAGGACACCGACGTCGAGCGCTCCTCCACCGACATGGTGGCCGGCATCCTCGACGGCCTGCGGTGGCTGGGCCTCGACTGGGATGAAGGACCCGAGGCGGGCGGCCCGCATGGCCCGTATTTCCAGTCGGAGCGGCTCGTCCGCTACCGCGCCGCCGCCGCACGCCTGGTCGCCGGCGGCCACGCCTATTACTGCTATTGCTCCACCGAGCGGCTGCGCGACGAGCGCGAAAAGGCCGAACAATGCGGCGAGGCGTGGCAGTACGACAGGGCGTGCCTGGCGCTGCCGCCTGAACGCATCGCTAAGCTTGAAGCGGTCGCGGCGCCGCGCGCCATCCGGTTCAAGGTCCCCGCGACGCGCACCGCATTTGACGACGCGATCCACGGGCGAATCGAGTTCGATCCGCGCGGCATCGAGGACTTCGTGGTCCTCCGCTCGGACAAGTACCCCACGTATCACCTGTCGGTCGTCGTCGACGACGTGGACATGGCAATCAGCCATGTGATCCGGGGCGACGACCACCTCTCCAACACGCCAAAGCACATCCTGCTATTCGAGGCCCTGGGCGCCACGTCGCCGGTCTTCGCGCACGTCCCGTTGATTCTGGGCGCCGACAAGAAGCGCCTGAGCAAGCGGCATGGCGCGACGTCGGTGACCGAATATCGGCGCCAGGGCTACCTGCCGGGCGCGATGGTGAACTTCCTGGCGCTGCTGGGCTGGTCGCCGGGCGACGATCGTGAGCTCATGTCGGTGACCGAGCTGATCGAAAGCTTCTCGCTCGAGGGGATCGGCGGCGGAAATGCCGTGTTCAACACCGAGAAGCTGGATTGGATGAACGGGCAGTACATCGCGCGTCTGCCCGTTGAGGAGCTCACTGCCGCGGTCGCGCCTCTCCTCATCGACGCGGGCCTGTGGCCGAATGTAGGGGTGGACCTTCAGGTCCGCCCAGCCGATGCCTGGCTTCATCGGCTGGTGGACCTTCTGCGCCCGCGCGCCAAGCGCCTCACTGAGTTCGTGGACCTCGCGCGGCCCTTCCTGACCGATACGGTCGAGTACGAGCCCGAAGCCGTCGACCAGCACTTGTCGGTGCCAGGGTTGGGCGGCCACGTCGCTGCGCTGGCGGCGACCCTCCGCACGTTGGATCCCTTCGACGAGCCACGCGTGGAAGCGGCGGTGCGTGGAACGGCAGCCGAGCGGGGCATTAAGGCTGGAGTGCTCATCCACGCCACACGCGTGGCAGTCACGGGTCGGCTGGCCAGCCCGGGGCTCTTCGAGGTGCTCGTCCTGCTCGGCCGTGAGCGCACCGTGGAGCGGCTCGAGCGGGTTGTCAACTTGCTTGCCACCCGTACGTAGGTCGGTTTTCACACACAAATCAGTCACGTGTGCGGGTGGTCGGCGAGAGCGCACGTCTCGCGTGCCACATGCCAGGTCGAGTCTCAACTGGCCCGTGTCTGCCTGAACACGGCGTGGCGGGCCTCCTGGAGCGGTGGCACTGCCGTTGCAATCACTGCCTGCGGAACGGCGGGCCCAGGCCGCGCGTTGTATGCGCGGTGGGGCGCCAGCAGCAGTCGCGAGCTGACATACGGCTGCGGAGCCGAACGTGGATGTGGCAGGGAGGGTGGCAGGGAGGATAGTGTGGCCAAAGAGGATCGCGGATTCGCCTCGATGGATCGCGCCAAGCAGCGCGAGATTGCCAGCAAGGGCGGCAAGGCAGCTCACGAGAAGGGCACGGCCCACGAGTGGACCAGTGAAGAGGCGCGCGAAGCCGGCCGTAAGGGCGGAATGGCGAGCCATCCTCGGCGCCAGGACATAGGCGACGAGCGAGGGGCTCGATGGCCGATCACGGTTTACCGGACCTGACCGAGCGCTTCGGCGGCGACGACCAGGACGAGCTGATTCGCTAATCGGCCTGTCTTCGCGACGACTTCATTTCAAGCGGCCCCTCGCACGCGTGTTTGCGCCGGGCCGCTTCTTCTTTGTACAATCGGGAGTTCCTGCCCTGCTTTTCTTCGCGGCCTAGTACTGGGAGGTCGTTCAACGGTAGGACACCGCGCTCTGGACGCGGTTATTGGGGTTCGAATCCCTACCTCCCAGCCAATCTTCGCTTCTCCTGGAATTGCGGAATGTTTCCGCCCCGTCTTGGCGAAAGCACGAACCGAGTGACATTTTTGAGTGACATTCAGCGGGCATCGGCCCGCGTTCTCAACAAGGAAGTCGGCGCCGGGCTACTGAATCGGATTCTCAAGGACGCGGGCATCAAGCAATCACAGCGATGAGGCATTCATGACCAGCCACTTCCCAGTTGTTTTGGAACACGAGTCGAATGGCACCGTCAGCGCGTACGTCGTCGGCCTGCCCGGCGTGTTTGCCGCTGCGGACTCAGAACGTGCAGCTGCCAGCGCGATCCGCGAAGCCCTTCGTGCGCATCTGGCCGCGCTTCAAGAGCTACCAGTCTCGACGCGCAAGTTGCGGACGAACCTGCGCGTTGCGTGCGTCAGTCATCAGGGTCGGCACGCAGAGCCCGAAGTGGGTTTCCTCGGACTGAGCGCGCTGCTCGGCCGCAGACCAAGTGCGAAGAAGGCCGCGGCGGCCCGTGTCAACGGTCGCAAGGGCTGACGGCCTCGCAGGGATTCTGTGAAGTGAATTTGGTGAGTGACATCTCGAGTGATATTGGGGCGGAGAAATCCGCAAACGGTGGCGCGAGGCGATACAGAGCCACCAGGCTGGGCAACTTCAGCGCCGATTTGTAATAGCAGACCGCCGGCGGTAGGTAGTGGGCTATTTAGCCCACTACCCGGCGGTAGCCTCGGAACCTCATGCCGGGCGTTGATCTCGGTCACCTTCCGATCGAGCGCGGCGAGTCTTTCGGGGATTCCCTTCGTGTAGTCCAGTCGATCGACGCCGAGCCCGACGATGGCTCGTTCTAACCGCAGCGACAGCATCTCGAGCAGCCGTCGCTGCTCGCTCCTTCCAGTGTCAGCGCGCCGATCATCGGTCCGGTCCAGACGCCACCCGTATATCCAGATATCCAGCCGCGGCGGGTCCCTCAGTGAAATCCGCTTTAGGCGGGATGATTCGCTGCGGTTAATGATGCAAATGCGCTATTTCTTCTGTGCACCTAACTCATTGAAGGAGCGATCCGTTCACGTTCAGGATCGACCCTTGAGAGCGTGGGCCGCAGCCCAGGCGGCCCCACGACTCCGTTGAGTTGATATGGCATTTTCCCGAGCGCCGTCCGATTCGGTGGTGGCCACCGCGATGGTCTGCGCGGGAGCCGTCGGCGCCCAGTTCATTGGTGGCAAGGCCACACGCGACGCTCTCTTCCTTGCCTATCTCGACGTCAGCTCGCTACCGGCGATGGTTATGGCAACCGCCGGTGTCTCGATTCTGCTCGTTGCGCTGAGCTCGCGCTGCCTGCGGCGCGTCGCTCCCAGCGTGGCGGTGGCGTGCGCCTTTACCGTCAGCGCGGCGCTGTTGCTCCTGGAGTGGGCGCTGACCTCTCGCGCGCCGACGCTGGCGGCGCCTGCCGTCTATCTGCAGATCTCCGGCCTCGGCCCGATGCTCGGCTCCGGCTTCTGGCTGATTGCGTCGGAGCGATTCGACCCCCGCACGGCGAAGCGGCGCTTCGGCCAGATTGCGGGCGTCGGCACGCTTGGCGGCCTGGCGGGCGCGCTGGTCGCCGAACGCGTCGCGGCGATATACGGCGTCGAGGCCATGTTGCCAGTGCTTGCCGCCTTGAACCTTGTGTGCGCGTGGCAGGTTCGCCGCCTCGGACGCGACGCGGGCGAGGCGCGCGGGGGGGAGCCCCTCCATGCCGCGCCCGAGCTCCTCGCCGATTCTCCGCAGTCCGGCCTTCGTGTCCTAGCGGCCGCGCCGTATCTCCGCAACGTCGCGGCGCTGGTACTGCTCGGCACGGTCGGCGCCACCCTCGTCGACTACATTTTCAAGGTGCAGGCCGTTGAAACGCTGGGCCGCGGCGATGGTCTGTTGCGCTTCTTCGCTCTCTACTACGCCGGCGTGAGCCTGCTGACATTCATGGTGCAAACGTCGAGCGCGCCGGCGCTGCAGAAGCTTGGCCTGTCGATGGCGGCCGGCACGCCTTCGGTGGCGCTCCTGGCCGGCGGGGTCGGCGCAATGGCGTTCCCCGGTCTGCCGAGTGCGACGTTCATGCGCGGCACCGAGTCGATCTTCCGCGGATCGCTGTTCAGGACCGGGTACGAGATTTTTTATACGCCGATTCCGTCGCAGGAAAAGCGCGCGGCGAAATCGATCATCGACGTCGGCTTCGATCGCGCCGGCGACGCGCTCGGTGGCGGACTCGTTCGGGTGCTGCTGATGCTGCTGCCCGCCTCCCGCCACCAGGTCGTGATTCTGTCGATCGCGGTGACCTGCTCGGCCGTCGCGCTGGTGATCGCACGGCGGCTCAATCACGGCTACATTCAGACGCTCGAGCGAAGCCTGGTCAGCCGCGCGGTCGAGCTCGACCTGTCCGATGTCGAGGACCTCACCACGCGCACCGTCATGTTGCGCACGCTGCGCGGCACGGCGGCACCTGCCCTGACGAACGATTCCGATCCCCTCGCGCTCAGACCGGATCTGCCGGTCGCGGACCCGGACGTGCAGGCGATCCTGGTGCTCCGGTCGCACGACCGCGAGCGTATCCTGGCGGTACTCAATAATGAAAAGGGGCTGCCGGCTACGCACGTGCCGCACGTGATCCCGCTCCTGGCATGGGATCCGGTGGCCGAGCACGCCGTGTGGGCGCTTCGCAAGGTTGTCAAAGAGCGTGTCGGCGAGTTGATCGACGCGCTGCTCGACCCCAACCAGCCGTTCGCGGTCCGCCGCAGATTGGGGCGCGTTTTTTCAGTCTGCGCGTCGCAACGAGCCGTGGACGGACTGCTGCTCGGGCTCGATGACGTGCGCTTCGAGGTACGGTTCCAATGCGGCCGCTCCCTGGCCGCCATTCTCGAGAAAAACAGCCTCGTCCGCATCGACCGAGAGCGCATCTTCGATGTCGTCCGCCGCGAGGTGCTGGTGAGCCGGCCGGTCTGGGAGAGCCAGCGCCTGCTCGATCGCCTCGAAGACGACGAACACTCGTTCGTGGACGAGTTTCTGAAGGATCGGGCCGGCCAGAGCCTAACCCATGTCTTTACGCTGTTGTCGCTCGTGTTGCCGACGACGCCGCTGCATGTCGCGTTTCGGGGCCTTCACACGAACGACCCGGCGCTGCGCGGTACCGCCCTGGAGTACCTCGAAGGGGTACTCCCGCCGGACATCCGGGACCGTCTCTGGCCGTTCATCGGCGGGACGCCGGAGGCGGCACGGCACGCGCGCGCGCGGCAGGACATCCTTGACGATCTCCTCCGATCGAACGAGTCGATTCAGCTGAATCTGGAAGAGTTGCGGCGTTGCGGTCAGTTGGTGAACCAAACCGACGCCGCGGCCGGAGCGTAACAACATGGCGCAAGAACGAACGGTCATCGCGCGGCATCGCGACACGCCGTCAGGCTTGCAGGACAGCGGGCCAAGCACGACCCGCCTGCCGGAAGAGCTGCTGAGGGAGCATGTGCGCCGCATCGGGCTGTTCGCGGCGGTGATCGGCAGTCTTTGGGGGCTTGGCCTCTTCATGGACGTGGTGATGGCACCGCTCACCTGGAGCGCAGGCATCTCGGTCCGGGCCGTCTCGCTCGAAATCACCGGGATCGCGGTTGCCGCCGTCATGGTCTGGTATGTCCGTTACTGCCGGCGCACAACAGTCGAGACGAACACCAACGTCAGCTTCGGGTACCTCGTGTTCAACGGGGTCGGGGTCGCCGTGCTCAACACATGGAACGTGCCGGGGGTGGCCGAGCCGGTGATTCACCTGTCGTGGGTGACGGTCGGCATTCTGGTGTTCTCGATGATTGTGCCGGCGTCGCCGAGGAAGATGCTGACGGCCGCCCTCATCACCGCGTCCATGGATCCGCTCGCACTGCTGGTTGCCTACCTTGCCGGACATCCCGTCGCAACCGTGCCGCACGCGGTGACGCTTGCGCTTCCCAACTACGCGTGCGCCCTGGTCGCCGTGCTGCCGTCCCGGGTGCTGCAGCGCGTCGGCCGGCGGCTGCGGAAAGCGTCGGAGCTGGGCGGCTACCACTTGGTCGAGCTGCTCGGGACCGGCGGCATGGGCGAGGTGTGGCGCGCCGAGCATCACTTGCTGGCCCGTGATGCCGCTATCAAACTCGTGCGCCCAGAGCTGCTCGGCGCGCGCGACGAGGCGGAGATGCGGCTGACGCTTGGTCGATTCGAGCGCGAGGCACAGGCGACGGCCCAGCTCAGCTCACCTCATACGATTCAACTGTTCGACTTCGGCGTCACGGAGGAGGGCACGTTCTACTACGTCATGGAGCTGCTCGCCGGGCGGGATATGAAGTCGATGGTCCGCGAATTCGGGCCGATGCCCGCGGACCGCGCGTTCTACCTGTTGCGGCAGGTGACGCACTCGCTGGCCGAGGCCCACGCTCGCGGCCTCGTGCATTGCGATATCAAGCCCGCCAACATATATGTCTGCCGGATGGGACTGGAGTACGACTTCGTCAAGGTCCTCGACTTCGGCCTCGTAAAATCCAACCGGCGTCCAGGCGACGCCGACACGCTCGTCACGCTCGACCATACGACGACGGGAACACCGGCCTACATGGCGCCCGAGACGATTCTGGGTGATGCCGATGTCGATCAGCGCGCCGACGTCTACGCGCTTGGGTGCGTGGCGTACTACCTGCTGACCGGCCAGCTCGTGTTCGAGGCGGACACGCCGATGAAGACGCTGATGCACCACCTGCACACCCAGCCCGTCCCGCCATCTCAGCGAACCGAGCTGCCGATTCCACTTCAGCTCGACGAGCTGGTGATGGCGTGCCTGCGGAAGGATCCGAATCTCCGGCCGCAGAACGCCGAAGAACTCTTCCGGCTCGCGTGCGAGTGCCGCGGGTGCGAGGGATGGAGCCAGGGTCGGGCTCGGACGTGGTGGGAAGTGCACATGCGCGACTTCACCGGACCGCTGGCGTTTGCCAAGGCGTCGGAGCCGGTGCACGGGGTGGCCATGGTCTAATATCCGAGGTCGTGCTGCACCCGATCCCGTCCGAACGGCGAAAGAGCTGGCTCGATCGCATCCTGTCGCTTGCGGCCGACGTCCGTGCCGGCGAAGGCGCCGTGGCGCTGCTGCTGGCGGCGAACGTCTTCGCGCTGCTCGCCTTCTATTACGTGCTCAAGACCGTGCGGGAGTCGCTGATTCTCAGCGAGGGCGGCGCCGAGGTGAAGAGCTATGCGGCGGCGGGACAGGCGCTCCTGCTGCTGGCGTTCGTCCCCGCCTACGGCGCCGTCGCGTCGCGCGTTAATCGCGTGCGGCTGATCAGCGGCGTCACGCTCTTCTTCGCGTCCCACCTCGTCATCTTCTACCTGCTCGGAGCGGCCGGTGTCCTGGTTGGCGTGCCGTTTTTTCTCTGGATCGGCATCTTCAACCTCGTCGTCATTGCACAGTTCTGGGCGTTTGCCAACGACGTGTACGATACCGAGCGCGGCAAGCGTCTCTTCCCCATCGTCGGTGTTGGCAGCGCGCTGGGCGCGTGGGTCGGTGCGGAGCTCGCGTCGTTGCTGTTCGGCCGTGTCGGTCCCTATCAGCTGATGCTCGTCTGCGCCGCCGGCCTGACGGCATGCGTGTTTCTCACGCGATGGACCGATCGGCGGGAACGCGCCTCCGCGCCGCAGGGTCCGAACCGCCTCCGCCAAGGTCGGGTCGCTCCGCGACCCGACGAACCAGCCGGTGCGCCAAAGCTTGACACGAAGGCGGAGACACCTGGCACGCCGGCGGAAGCCCCGATGGGCAAGGCCGGGGGGTTTCAGCTGGTGCTGCGCCAGCGCTATCTGCTTTTGATCGGCCTGCTGGTGCTGGTGCTCAATACTGTGAACACGGTTGGTGAGTACATCCTCGGCCGACTGGTGGTGGACGAGGCCGCCGCGAAAATCGCGAGCGGCGCGGCAGGGGGCCTCAGCGAGGAAGCGCTCATCGGCCAGTTTTACGGCGAGTTCTTCGGCTGGGTGAATCTGCTCGGACTGCTTTTTCAGTTCTTCCTCGTCTCCCGGTTGTTCAAGTGGATCGGCGTGCGCGGCACGCTGTTCGTGCTCCCCGTCGTGGCGACGTTCAGCTACGGCCTGCTGGCCGCCGTGCCGCTGCTCGCCGTCGTGAGCGTCGCCAAGGTGCTGGAAAACGGCAGTGACTACTCCATCAACAACACGGCCAAGCACGCGTTGTTCCTGCCAACGAGCCGCGAGGCCAAATACAAGGCGAAGCAGGCGATCGACTCGTTCTTCTGGCGTGCCGGCGACATGCTGCAGGCATTGATCGTCTTGGTCGGCGTCCAGATGGCACTTGGGATCCGCGGCTTCGCCGTAATCAACCTCGTCTTCGTCGCCGTCTGGATCATCCTGGTGTTGGGGATCGTAGCGGAGCACAAGAAGCTCACCGCGCTCGAAGCGGCCCAGCGGGCCGCATAATCCCGTGCGAGTACTGCTCGTCCTGGCCTTGGGCTTTGGGCTTCAGGCTTCGGCCGAAGCCCGGAGTCTGACCCTTGAAGCCGGAAACCCGAAGCCGAAAGCCCAGGACGAACCGGCCACTCGCGCCGTGCTGCTGCGGCGCGAGCGAGAGGAGAAATCGCGACAGCTCACGCCCGCGGACCCGTCTCGCGTCGAGCGCCTGCTTCTCGATCTCGAGAACGGCCGTCTGTTCGAACGTCTTCTGAATCCGGCCGAAGGGTTTTATCCCAGGATCGGCAACATCAGCGCAGGGAGCGGGATCTCTTTCGGTCCTGCCTACCGGCGGCCGGGCCTCTTCGGCGGCCACGCGGACTTCAGCAGCTTCGCGGCGGCTTCATTCCAGGGCTACTGGATGGCGGATGCCCGGATGCGGATGCCGCGCTTGGCCGGCGAAACCGCGTCAATCGACATCCACGCGCAGCGGTACGAATTTCCCGACGAGAACTTTTTTGGCCTCGGGCCGGAGTCGCGGCGCGAAGACCACGTGACCTTCGGCCTGCGGAATTCCATCGTCGGAGGCACAGGCGCGGTTCATCCGACGCGCTGGCTCGCCATCGGTGGAGGGTTCGACTATCTGGCGCCGCGGATCAGCACGACGGGTGATGGCCGAAGAATCGGCGTGCGCTTCGGCGATGCGGACGCGCCCGGGCTGGGCAGCCGGAGGGATTTCGTGCGGTTCGAAGCGTTTGCGGACCTCAATTATCGCGAGCCGCGCGGCAACCCGCGTCGCGGCGGACGATACGCGCTCGCGCTCCAGCGGTTCGATGATACCGCGGACAATCGATATTCCTTCAGCCGCGTGGAAGCGGATCTCCAGCAGTACATCTCGCTGCTGCGTGACAGACGCGTGCTGGCGCTCCACGCGTTCGTCTCGACATCCGATGTCGACGCCGGGCACGAAATCCCGTTTTACTTGCAGCGGACGCTCGGGGGGCCCGACGATCTCCGCGGTTTCCGGCGCTTCCGCTTCCGCGACCGCCACATGCTGCTGCTGCAGGCGGAGTACCGATGGGAGATTTTCACCGCCGTCGACGGCGCGATCTTCTACGATGCCGGCAGGGTCGCATCGCGGGTCGAGGATCTCAACCCGAACGGCCTCGAGTCCGATTACGGCATCGGATTCCGCTTCGGCACGCGCAATGGCGTGTTCCTGCGAGTCGAGGGAGCCTTTGGCAGCGCCGGTGGAAAGCACTTCATTTTCAGGTTCGGCCATGTCTTCTAGGGCCCTCGTCGCGCTGGCGATCGCGTACGCGCTGACCGTCCACGCCGCGGCGCCGACGTTCTATCCAGACGACCCCATTCAGGTGGATGACGACCGGGCGTTCGATGCGAGCGGCGCGAGGCCGATCGAAGGCAGCAACGTATTCGATTTCGCAGAGCACACCTTCTTCAAGCGCGGCGATCGCCGCGACGTCCGCGCGCGCAATGTCAACACCGTCGACGAGGTTCCCGATTCGACGTGGTTCACGAACCGCATGGGCCGGATCCGGATGTCAGTCGAGGAGATCGTTCGCGGGCCCAACCGGTTCGACACGCTCAACATCGATGACTGGCCACTCGTCCAGGAAAAGAGCAGCGGCATCACCCCGGGCTACCGTGTGACCGATCCTTCCGGGCACCTGTATCAGGTCAAATTCGATCCCCCGTTGCACCCGGAAATGGCCAGCGGCGCCGAGGTGATAGGCGCCGCGGTCTACCACGCGCTCGGCTACAACGTCGTGGAGGGATACATCATCGAGGTCGATCCGGCCAGGATCACGATCGCGCCCGGCGCGACGACCGTCGATATGAGCGGCCGCAGGCGGTCGCTGCGCCGCGACGATGTCGATCGCATCCTCGCCCGCGCGGCCCGTCTGCCGAACGGCAGGTATCGCGCGACGTTGAGCCGCTTCGCCGAAGGCCGGCCTGTGGGCTACTTCAAGTACTACGGGACTCGCCCGGACGATCCGAACGACATCCACCCGCACGAGCACCGGCGGGAGCTGCGGGGCAATCGCGTGTTTTCGGCGTGGCTCAACCACGACGATTCACGCGGCATCAACAGCCTCGACATGCTCGAAGGGCGCGAAGGTCGCAGGTACATCCGACATTACATGTTCGACTTCGGATCGATCATGGGCAGCGGCAGCACCATGGCGCAGGTGCCGCGCGCGGGCAATGAATACATTCTGGAATGGGCTCCCGCGCTGAAGACGCTGGCCAGCCTCGGGTTGTACGTCCGCCCGTGGATCACGGTCGACTACTGGGAGGGAGCGAAGTCCGTCGGCCGTTTCGAGGGGGCGTTTTTCGACCCGATCGCATGGCGCCCTGAGTATCCGAACCCTGCGTTCGACAATATGCGGGGAGACGACGCCTTCTGGGCCGCCCGTCTCGTCGCGCGGTTCACTGACGAGGTGATCAGGGCGATTGTGGCGAAAGCACGATACAGTGAGCCCGGCGCCGCCGAGCACGTCGCGGACACACTGATCGCGCGTCGTGACAAGGTGTTGCGCGCGTGGCTCACCGCGGTCAATCCGATTGCGGAGCCGCAGCTCAGCGCGGGCGGCGTCTTCACGTTCGAGAACTCGGCCGTGACGGCCGGCGTGGCAACGGCCCCGACGGCGTACGTGTTGACGTGGTCGCGGTTCGATAACGCCACCGGCTCGAGCGTCGGCGACAGCATCGAGATGCGGGTCACCGATCCGCGGGCGTCGGTGCCGCGGGAGCTGCTGGCAGGGAGCGAGTACCTGACGGCAGAGGTCCAGACCCTGCACCCGGATTACTCCAATTGGCGCCTGCCCGTGACGCTTACATTCCGCCGGGCCGGCAGCGCATGGCAGGCGGTTGGCATAGAGCGCGCGGCCGCGCCGCGGTAAGGCGTGGAAGCCACGCGCGATGTGACGTATACTACCGGCTTGGCTTTGCGGACGCCGCCATCGTCTTGCCGTCCCGCCCTCAGGGCTGCACTCACAGCGGCCCTCACGTGCGGTGTTCTCGGGTTGCCTGCGTCCGCCTCCGCTCAGACGCCCGCTTCAGATCGCGCGTTTCGTACCCTTTTCACGCAGACCGCAGACGATTTTCGTCGCCTGGTGTCGACGGAGTCGGCCGTCATCCTGTCCATCGGGGGCCTTGCGGCTGCGGCAGGGCACGGCGACGATCAACGGATCAGCGACGCCCTATCGAGCGGCGGCGGTTTGAAAGCCGCCTTCGGCGCGGGTGAGACGGTCGGCGGCGCGCGCATGCAGGCGGCTGGTGCGCTGGCCGCCTACGCGGCGGGCCGCGCGATTTCCAGTCCGGCGCTCGCCCGGATTGGTGCCGATCTGATTCGAGCGCAGATCCTCACGCAGGTTGCCACGATGGCCATCAAGACGGCAGTCGGTCGGACACGTCCCGACGAAACCGAGTACTCGTTTCCGTCAGGTCACTCTGCAGGGACGTTTGCCTCGGCAACCGTGCTGCACCGGAACCTGGGATGGAAGGTCGGCGTGCCCGCCTATGCGGCCGCCACTTACGTCGCGGCTTCGCGCATACAGGTCAAACGCCATTTCCTGAGCGACGTCACTTTTGGCGCGGCGCTGGGAATTGCCGCTGGCCGGACGGTGACGATAGGCCGCGGCGCGCATCGCTTCGCGCTCGCGCCTGCAGCGGTGCCAGGTGGTGGCGGCGTCGAGCTCGCCTGGATCGGGCGAGACCAGTCACGGGCTCGACCTTTGATATCCCGGTAGAGCCCGCGACTGGTTGCCAGTCTCTCCTGGCGCGCTTCGCGCGCCTTGTTTCCACCAAGAGCAAGAACCCGCTTTCGAATCTGCCTTAGAGCACATCTTTGGAGAGGCTCGCGCCAGCGGGCCGGGAGTGGGCGACGCCGGTGTCGGCCGAGAGCCTCCGCAGCCCGCCAGCGTCATGCCCGGCGCGACCGCAACAATCCTGAAAAACACGGAGCGATAATACCCTGATGCCTTTGCCGATCGGCGCCGCGGTTGTCGTTCGCGCCTTCGGGAACAAGCGGGGCGTGGTCATCGCGGTCAGGCGCGACGGCCGCTACCAGGTCCGCATCGAAGGCATCACGCTGTCGTGCCGCGACGAGGACCTGACCGTTCCCGCGGAGCCTCGGAAAGAGAAACCAGCCGGCGAGAAACACCCGGCCTCCACCGCCAGCGAGATCGCACCTCCCGGCTGCGTGGATCTGCACGGACTCCTCGTGGAAGAGGCGCTTGCACGCGTCGTGTCGGAGATTGACCGGTCGCTGCTGCGCGGCGCCGATCGTGTCAAAGTCGTGCACGGCAAGGGCTCGGGCCGCATCAGAGACGCGCTCCACCGCTGCCTCGCGTCAATGCCGGTCGTCGCGGCGTTTCGGCTCGATCCCAGGAATCCCGGCGTCACGTGGGTGCTGTTCTGAAGGGAGGAACGCCCGCGAGCGAGAAGTTCTGGAGCCCTTTCGGCGCGGGCTTCTACGGTTCGGGGGCGGCCTGTGGCTCACCGGCCGGCTCTTCTGCGGTTTCTGCCGGCGGCCCGACCGTGACCTGCGTTCCGGCGCCGGCCGTACCGCCCGGCGCCGCAGCCCAGCCGCGCGACAGGTAGTCCGAGAGCGTCAGGCCGAACAGAATCACCAAGAAGAAGAACGCGGTGCCGCAAATCAGCTTGGTCAGGCGGCTGCTGTACTTCAGGTGCATGAAGAACAGAATCACCAGCGTCGCCTTCAGGATAGCGATCCCCAGCGCCACTGGGAAATTCAGTGAGCCGAGGTTGATGAACGCGGCCGTTACCGTGGTCGCGGTCAGCACCATGAGCGATCCAAAAATCGCGTAATACGTCGTCTTCGGAGAAATGTGGCCGGACATTGTGCTTAACCGAAGTGGCGCGCCCTGTCCACCAGGTACAGAAGCGGAAACAGAAAGATCCACACGATATCGACGAAGTGCCAGTACAGGCCCGACAGCTCCACCGGGGTGTACCACTCCGGTGTGAACCGCCGCCGGTGCGCCATCCACGCGATCACTGCCAGCAGGCAGAACCCGACCACCATGTGAAGCGCGTGAAGCCCCGTCAACCCGAAATACAGTGAGAGAAAGAGCTCCACCTGGGGTGCATGCGGTCCTTCGAAGCGGAAGTTGGCGCCGGGGATATGATTCAGGTCCCACTTGTGCTTGTACTCGAAGAACTTGATGACCAGGAACGTCAGCCCCAGCGACATGGTCAGCAGGAGCCATCGGACGGTAGCCCGCTGCGCGCCTGTCTGGGCCGCCCGGACGCCCAACGCCATCGTCAAGCTGCTCGCGATGAGCACGACGGTGTTGACGCCTCCAAGGACGATGTCGAGCTCGAGGCTGCCTTCCGACCAGGCCTCCGGGTACCACACGCGATACAGCAGATAGGCCATCAGCAGGCCGCCGAAGAACATGACCTCGGTCACGAGGAAGATCCACATGCCGAGCGTGGCGGCTTCATGCTGCTGCCCCAGCGTCTGGAAATGGTGCTGGAGCGCCGGGTGGTGCGCGTGGCCGCGCGCGTGCGGATCGGCGTGCGCGACAAGCCCGTTAGGCAACTTTGACCTCCCGCTTCGAGTACTCGTACGCGCCCTCGTTCACGATTGGCGTCTCCGCAAAATTTTCCGGGATCGGGGGCGACTCGGTCTTCCACTCGAGGCCCGTCGCGCGCCACGGATTGGCGCCCGCCGCTTCGCCCTTCCAGAGCGAATGGAGCAGGTAGCACGCAACCAGGGTATAGCCGACGCCCAGGATGGACGCGCCCGCCGATGACAGCACGTTCAGGACCTGGAACTCGGGCGAGTAGACGTGGTAGCGCCGCGGCATGCCGAGATAGCCGAGGATGAACTGGGGGAAGAACGTCAGGTTGAATCCCACGAACACAAGCAGCGCGGCGAGCGTGGCCATGCTGTTCGAGAACATCTTCCCCGTCATCTTGGGCCACCAGTAGTGAAGGCCCGCGAAAAAGCCCATGATCGCGCCGCCGACCATGATGTAGTGGAAATGCGCGACCACGAAGTACGTGTCGTGCAGGTGCACGTCCAGGCCGAGCGAGGCAAGGAAGAGACCGGTCAACCCGCCAATCAGGAACAGGCCGAGGAACCCGAACACCCACAAGATCGGCGCCCGCCACCAGATGGCGCCCCGATACAGCGTGGCCGTCCAGTTGAACGTCTTGACGGCCGAGGGGATCGCCACCGCGAACGACAGGAACGAAAAGATCATCGCCGAATAGGGCGAGATGCCCGCGACGAAGAGGTGATGCGCCCAGACAAGGAAGCCGAAGACGGCGATCGCAAGGCTCGAAAACGCCACGAACGAATAGCCGAAGACGCTCTTGCGCGAGAAGCAGGCGATGACCTCGCTGATGACCCCCATCGGCGGCAGGATCATGATGTAGACCGCCGGATGCGAGTAGAACCAGAAGAGGTGCTGGAAGAGCACGGGGTCGCCGCCGAGACGGGGATCGAAGATGCCGAAGCCCAGACCGCGCTCGACGGCAAGCATCAGAATCGTGATGGCGATGACGGGCGTCCCGAGGATCTGGACCAGGGCCGTGGCATAGAGCGCCCACACGAACAACGGAAGCCGGAACCAGGTCATCCCCGGCGCGCGCATCCGATGAATCGTCACGGCGAAATTCAGGCCGGTGAGGATCGAGGAGAAGCCCGCAATGAAGACGCCGATCCCCGTCAAGAGCACGTGTGAACTCGAGTACACGCTGCTGTACGGCGTATAGAACGTCCAGCCGGTGTCGACGCCGCCCAAGACCATCGCGGCAAGGGTAAACACGAACCCGATGACAAAGACGTACCAGCTCAGCAGGTTGATCTTCGGGAAGGCGACGTCCTTGGCGCCAATCATCAGCGGCATCGCGAAGTTGCCAAGTATGGCGGGCACCGCCGGGATCAGCACGAAAAACACCATGGCGACGCCGTGCATGGTGAACAGGGCGTTATAGGTGTCGGCCGAGACGAAATCGCCCTGCGGCGTCGTCAACTCGATCCGCACGGCGGCGGCAAAGATGCCGCCCAGCAGGAAGGCGATCGCCACCACAATCAGATACAGAATGCCGATACGCTTGTGATCTTTCGTGAGCAGCCACGACGCCACCCCGTACTTCACGTTGAGGTAGTTCACGCGCCGGAGGACCGTTGTCGTCATCTGGTCCTTACCTTGGCCCGCCGTCGGCCGGGGCCAGAGCCGGAGCCGCCCCCTGGACCGCCGCACCGGCCTGCGTTGTGGCAGCGGGCCGACCCGTTGACGGCAGCGACTTGATGTACTCGATAAGGCTCATCACCCCTTCCTCATTAACCAGCCCCTGGAACGTCGGCATCAGCGGCTGATAGCCGACCACCAGTTTCATCTGGGGCGTCAGAATCGATTCGCGGATATACCTGTCGTCGACCGCCACGGTGGTGCCGTTCGCCAGCGTTTCCTGCGTACCGTACTTGCCTGCGAGCGACGGACCGCGTCCGGAGCCGTTATTGAGGTGGCAGCTCACGCAGCCAAGCTGCTGAAACAACTGCTCGCCTCGCGCCGACATCGACAGGTCGCCACCACTCAGCCAGGCCTGGTAGTCGTTCGGCTCCATGACAACCACCTTGCCAATCATCCCGGAATGCTTCGTTCCGCAGTACTCCGCGCAGAAGAGATGGTGCTCGCCCGCCTTGGTCGGGGTGAACCAGATCGAGCTGTAGCGTCCGGGAATCGCGTCGGCTTTCACGCGGAACGCGGGAATGTACAGCGAGTGGAGTACGTCCTCGGACGTGAACACCACCTTGACCGGGAGGCCGAGCGGCACGTGCAGCTCGTTGATCTCGCTCTGGCCCTCGAGGTGCTGAAACCGCCACATCCACCGCTTGCCCGTGGAGTAGATCTCGAGCGCCTGGTCCGGCGCCCGCACGATATGGAAGAACACGATGGTCGACCAGGCGAAGATCACCATCGCCACGAAAAACGGGATGATGGTCCAGCCGATCTCGAGCGGAATCGACCCGTGGATCGGCGAGCCGACCTTCTCGCCCGTCCTGTCCCGGTACTTGATCGCAAAGATGGTCACGAGCACGACGACGAGCAGCGCGAAGAACGCCGTCACCGCGGTGACGAAGAAATACAGGTTGTCCACCTTGGGAGCGAGCGTGGATGCCTGTTCGGGGAAGAGGGGGATGCCGGACAACATAAAGCGTTACGGTTTCATGGCCGATTCGGTGGCGGCGGACGCGACTCACGGCGCCGCATCATCAGAATGAAGCCACCCATGAACAACACCGTCATCACGCCGCCGAGGCGCACCAGGTTCATCACCACCAGGCCGTAGCGGCCGCTCTCGGGGTCGTAGTGGAAGCAGTACAGCAGCAGCTCGTCGATCGCCGAGCCGATCCGGCCCTCCCCTGATTCGACCAGCGCCAGGCGCAGCTCTTTCGGCGAGTACTCGACGCCGTAGAAGTACCTGGAGAGGCGGCCTTCAGGCGTGACGACGAGGATGCCGCTGACATGAGCGAACTGTCCGGTGCGTTGGTCCCATTGATAGGTGAAGCCGGCCGCCGAGGTCACGCGGCGAATCGACGCCGCGCCGCCGGTCAGCAGGTGCCAGGCGGCCGCGTCCCGTTCCGCAGACCAGTACTTCAGGTGCGCACGCTTCTTTTCCGCGGCGATGGCCGGCGTGTCGCGAGGATCGAAGCTGACGAGGACCACGTCGAAGTCCTGCCCCGCGCGAAACGGCATCACCTTGAGCGCGCTGGAGACCCCGTTCATCACCTGCGTGCAGAGCATCGGACACTGGTAGTAGACGAAGGCCAGCAGGACCGGTTTGCGCCCGAAGAGCTGGCCGAGCGTCACGCTGCGGCCATCGTCGTCGCTGAACGCCGCATCGAGCGGCAGCATCTCGCCAAGACGCTGCTTGAACGTCACGTCTTTGAGCTGCGGCGGCGTAATCGTGGATACGGTCCCCGGCGCCCGTGGGTCGCTGTACCCCCCGGAAGATCCGGCTTGCGCGCGCAGGGGCGCGTCAAGGCACAAAACCCAAAGCCCAAACCCCAGAGCCCAAAACCTGATCATTGCCTGCTCCGCTCCATCATCCGGCCCGAGCTGGCGTCGGAGGGCATCAACCCTGGCGTTTGAAGCGATCGGCCACCTTCCGGCGTGCGCGACGGCAGCCCCCGCTCAACGGTCAACCGCATCGCATCCTCAATGGGGATGTGCACGATGCCGGCATTCCTGTTCATCCACCCGTAACGCTGAAGGAGGCTCTCTTCGCCCTGACGGAACTCATCGAGCTCCTTTCGCGGGAACTGCTGCAGCCGGGGTGCCGGCGGCAGCCGCTCCCCTTGCGCGACCGCCAGGGGATAGCGCTGCTCCCCCGTTTCCATCGCCCGCTCGATCAGCAGCCCGTACACCAGGCCGAGACCGACGTGGATGATCACCGCCGATACCGCCAGCCAGAACAGGAACTTGACGATGATCCAGACGTCCGCGTCCGTATGCTCGTAGGTCGAGCCCGAAGGCGTCTCGAGGTACTCCTGATCCGCGGAGGCGACCACGTCGTGATGTTCCATCAGTGGCCTCCCGTGGTCTCGAGCGATTCGCGGAGGTACGGATCGCCGAATGCGAGCAGCGGTCGCTGCGCGAGCTGGGTAAAGAACATCCACAGCCAGAGGCCCCCGACCGCCAGCGGCGCCGCCAGGTCGAGCCAGTGCACGTAGAGGCCTGCCTCGTGCTCCTCCGCCAGCAGGTGGAGGTTGGCGCCTGTCGCGTCGAACTCGGGTGAGACGAGCATGAACAGGTCGATATAGCGGACGACCAGCAAGGCCAATGCGACCCAGACGAGGCGGTGCGGCATCCGCTTGAGATCGCGGGACAGCAGCAGCGCAAACGGCACGACGAAATGGAACAGGACGAGAAACACGGCCAGATACTGCCAGCCATGGCTGATCCGCGCGATGAAGTACGGGATCTCCTCGACGACGTTCGCGGCGTAGGTGAGCATGTACTGGGAGAAGTTGAAATACGCCCAGAGCATGACGAACGCCAGCGACAGCTTGCCGAGATCGTGGAAGTGGCTCGGCTTCAGCAACCCAGCCATCGGCGCGCGGCGAGCGAGGAACGCGCTCACCACGATCGTGAACGCCAGCGCCGACAGCCCTTGGCCGCCGATGAAAATGAAGCCGAACAGCGTCGAATACCAGTGCGGATTGATCGACATGATCCAGTCGACCGACGCAAACATCGCCGCGAACGCATGGAAGACGAGGCCGCCGCCGCTGAGGTACTGCAGCCGCAGGTTGACGCTCATGTCGCCCTCGTCCTGCCGCCGCGACCAGCGCGTCAGCGTCCACGCGATCAGGATCCAGCCGGCGAAGTAGACCAGGGCCCGCAGCAGGAAGAAGCCGGTGTTCAGGTACACCGCTTTGTGGCGAAGCACTTCGTCCTGCTGGACGTGATCCGGGTGCGTCCACGAATACAGGCTCGTCATCCCGAGGACGATCGGAAGGAAGAGGAGCGCCATCAGCGGCAGTGTCCGGCTCGACGCCTCGAAGACGCGGCGGAAGACGCCCCATGCGCCGCCCGACAGATGCTGAATCATCAGCAGGCCCATCGACCCGAGCGCGATGCCCAGGAACAACAGGTAGGCGATCAGCCAGGCCCGGAAGAAATGGTCGCGATCGACCACGAATCCGATCGCGCAGGCCACCAGCCCGACCGCGCCGGCCACGAGCGCGCGTGCGCGGCGAACGTCAACGTCCGCGGGCGGCGCGTACATCATGTCCGCGGTCACCGTGCCTCCTGGGGCGCCGGGGCGGGCGGCGCGGCGGGCACTCCCGGCGCCGCCACCGGCCGATCGAGATCCGCTCGGCGTTCGGCAGGCACGTCGTCAATGGTCGCCCGCTGACTGAGCTGGAGGGCCCGGATGTAGGCGGCAATCGCCCAGCGATCCGCCACCGGCACCTGCGCCGTGTAGTCGGGCATCGCGCCAAATCCGTGCGTCATCACGTCGAAGAAGTAGCCGACAGGTGCGTTTCGCAGTCGTTCCTCGTGGTAGGAGGGCGGCGCGCGGAACCCGCGCTGCACCACCATCCCGTTGCCCTGCCCGGTCCGGCCGTGGCACGGTGAGCAGAAGACGTTGAAGCGCTCGCGCCCGCGCGCCATCACCTCCGCGGTGACCGGCATCGGGAAGATGTCGGCGAGTTGCCCGTTGACCTTGCCCTCGTACAGGTGCTCGTCTTCGCGGAGCGTGCCGCGGGCCAACGTGTTGGCGACCAGCGTACGCGAACCGCGGCCGTCGGTGAAGAACGTGCTGGCTTCGAGCGGCTCGTACCGCGGCGCATCGTGCATGTCCTGGCGGCATCCCGCCAGCGCCAGGCAGCCCACAATCACGATGGCGCTACGGGGCAACTTCGGACACTCCCACCGGATGCAGGCTCTCGAGAAACTTCGCCGTCGCGTGGCGATCGAACCGGGGATCGGCCGTCTCGATGCACAGAAAGAACCGGTCCCGCGACGCGCGGGCAAACGCCGGCACGTTGAAGACGGGGTGGTACGGCATCGGCAGCTTGTTCAGCATCCACATGCCGACAAACGCACACAGCGCCGCGCCCAGCACCGTCGTCTCGAAGGTCACGGGGATGAAGTGCGGCCAGCTGTGGTACGGGCGGCCGCCGACGTTCATCGGGTACGCGATGGCCTGGGACCAGTACTCGAGGCCGTAGCCCCCGAGTCCACCGAGAATCCCGCCCGCGAGCACGAGCATCGGCAGCCGCGTGCGGCGAAGGCCGAGCGCCTCGTTCAATTCTTCGATGGGAACGGGCGAGTACGCGTCCATGTTGCGGTAGCCCTCGAGCCGCGCCCGTTCCGCTGCCGCGACAAGCGCCGTCGGCGTGTCGAACTCCGCCATGAGGCCGTAGAGCGTGGATGAAGGCTCGACCTGTGCCATCAGATCACCCGTGGTGTTCCGGCTGCAGCTTGGCCTGCGGCACGATCGTGCGCATCTCGAAGATCGCAATCGCCGGCAGGAAGCGGATGAACAGGAAGAACAGCGAGAGGAAGAGTCCTATCGTCCCCGTGAACATCGCGAAGTCCCACCGCGTCGGCGCGTACATGTCCCACGACGAGGGGAGGAAGTCGCGGTGGAGGCTCGTGACAATGATGATGAAGCGTTCCAGCCACATGCCGACGTTCACGAGCAGCGAGAGAACAAAGAGCAGCCCGATGTTATTGCGCACGCGGCGGAACCAGAAGAGCTGGATCATCGCCGCGTTGATCGCGATGAGCGACCAGTACAACGTCCCGTACGGCCCGGTCATGCGGTTGGACATCATGTAGCCTTCGTACGGGTTCGCGCTGTACCAGGCGAAGAACGCCTCGTTCGCGTACCCGTAGGCCACGATCATCCCGGTCACGAGCATGATCTTCGTCATGTTGTGGATGTGCCGCATCGTGATGAAGTCCTCGAGGCCGTAGAACTTCCGCAACGGTATCGCCAGGGTCATCACCATGGCGAACCCGGAGTAGATCGCGCCCGCCACGAAGTATGGCGGAAATATCGTGGAGTGCCACCCCGGCAGCACCGACACCGCGAAGTCGAAGCTCACCACGGAGTGGACCGAGAGGACGAGCGGCGTGGAGATGCCCGCCAGCAGCAGGTACGCCATTTCGTAGCGGTGCCAGTGCCTGGCCGATCCGCGCCAGCCGAGCGACAGCACGCCGAAGATCACTCGGCCCGCCCTGGACTGGGCCCGGTCGCGCAGGGTGGCCATGTCAGGGACGAGTCCGGTGAACCAGAAGAGCAGCGACACCGTAAAGTAGGTCGTCACCGCGAAGACGTCCCAGATGAGCGGGCTGCGGAACTGCGGCCACAGACCCATCGTGTTCGGGTACGGCAGGAGCCAGTACGCCGCCAGCCAGGGACGCCCGGTGTGCAGCAGCGGGAACATCGCCGCGCACGCAACCGCAAACAGCGTCATCGCTTCCGCAAACCGGTTGATCGAGGTGCGCCACTGCTGGCGGAAGAGGAGCAGAATCGCCGAAATCAGCGTGCCTGCGTGGCCGATGCCGATCCACCAGACGAAATTGATGATGTCGAACGCCCATCCAACCGGCACGTTGTTGCCCCAGATGCCGATGCCCGTCAGCAGGAGCTTCCCGATCGTCAGATTCATCAGCATCAGGAACGCGAACGCGATGGCAAAGCCGAAGAACCAGCCGATCGGCGTCCGCTTCGTCAGAACGATGCCGCTGATCTTGTCGGTCACCGACTCGAACGTGTGGCCGGGCGCGATGACGGCCGGCGTCATGCGAAGCGCGCCTTCGCTGGCTCCCGCGGCGCCGTCATGAGGATGTTCCTGCGATCCCGCCATCAGGCTCCTTCCTCCGCCGCGCTCGCCGCCGCCGGTTCCAGGTCGGTATTCGGGTTCCGCACGATCGCCATGTAGGTCGTCCGCGGACGGGAATTGAGCTCGGCCAGCAGGCTGTAGTTGAGGGAGCTGGCTTTCAGCCGCGCGACGCGGCTATTGGGATCGTTGATGTTGCCAAACACGATCGCCTCGGTCGGGCACGCCGACTGGCAGGCGGTGACCACCTCGCCGTCGCGAATGGGACGATCGTCGAGCTTGGCCGCCACGCGCGCGTGGTTGATGCGCTGCACGCAGTAGGTGCACTTCTCCATCACGCCGCGGCTGCGCACGGTCACGTCCGGGTTTCGCTGCAGCCAGAGGCTGGGTGTGTTCCAGTCCTGGTAGAGCAGGAAATTAAACCGCCGCACCTTGTAGGGACAGTTGTTCGAGCAGTAGCGCGTCCCGACGCAGCGGTTGTAGACCATGTCGTTCAGGCCTTCGTCGCTGTGAACCGTGGCGTTCACGGGACACACCACCTCGCACGGCGCGTTCTCGCACTGCTGGCACGGCATGGGCTGGTGATACGTGTCGGGGTTCTCGAGGTCGCCCGTGTAATACCGGTCGATGCGCAGCCAATGCATCTCACGGCCATTGAGAACCTGCGTCTTGCCGACGACCGGCACGTTGTTTTCCGCCTGGCAGGCAACGACGCATGCGTTGCAGCCCGTGCAGACGTTCTGGTCGATCGTCATGCCCCACGCGTAGCCGTCGTTCTTGAAGTCGCCGTACATCGTCAGGCCGTTAATCGGCTGAAGCTCCATCTTCCGGGCGAACTGCGGATCCTCGGCAAACTGCGCGGCGGTCGCGACGCGCACCAGGTTGCGGCCTTCGAGCGACCAGTGATCCTGCGTCGACGCGAGCTGATACGTCTCGCCGGTCTTGACGAGCTCCACGCCCGTCAGAATGTCGAGCGCCGCGGTCGTTCGAAGCGGGTTCACGTTGAAGCCGGTCCCGTTGCCGGCCCGGCCGGCGCGCGTGCGCCCGTAGCCGAGATGCAGGGTGAGCGTGTCGGGCGCCTGCCCGGGCGCCAGCCAAACCGGAATGCGGACCGTGCGGCCGCCTTGCCTGAGCTCGACGAGGTCGCCGCTGACGAGCGCGAGCCGGGCGGCGGTGGCGGGAGACACCAGCGCGGCATTATCCCAGGTCAATTTCGTCAGCGCTTTTGGCAGCTCCTGCAGCCACGCGTTGTTCGCGAAGCGCCCGTCATACACGCCTGGGTCCGGCCGGAAGACGACTTCCAGGCCAGTGGCCCGTCCGGAGGCCGGAAGGCCTCCGGCTACCGGGGCGGCGGCCACGTTGCCCGCCACCAACAGCGTTCTCGGCGCGAAGGCCGTGTTCGGCACGAGGCCATCATGCAGCCACTTGCGCCACTCGCGGTCGAACGGCGAGACCAGCGGCACGGGCGCTGCTGCAACCGCTTGAGGCGCCGGGGCGGCCTGGCCGCCGGCGACTGCTCGGGCGGCGTTGCCGGCCGGAGCGGGCTGGGACGCGTTAGCCGGTGCCAGCCCCCGGCCGGCAGTCGGTGCGACGGGGGCGGGAGCGGGAGCCGGTGGCTGCGTCGACAGTCCGGTTTCGCGCGACCAGTACTCCCTCACAAGCTCGTACCCGGATCGTTCACGATCCGCGATGGCGGCGATCACCTCGTGGGCGGACTTCCCGCCGTAAAGCGGCGCGATCAGCGGCTGGATGATAGTGACGGTGCCCTCGTCTCCGCGCACGTCGCTCCAGGCTTCCAGGAAATGCGCCTCCGGGACATGCCATTGGCACAACGCGGACGTTTCGTCCTCGTACAGACTGAGATGCGCCCGCACCGGCACCCGCTGCATGGCGACGGCGAAGTTGAGATCCGCCGGCGCTGTGTACACCGGGTTGCCACCGAGGATCAGCAGGAACTCGACCGTGCCGGCATACATCTCGCCAACCAGTTCCTGCAGCCCCGAGAGCTGGTTCATCGGCTGCGCCTCCGCTGTCTGCGTGTACACAACGGTGGCGCCGACGTTGCCGAGCGCGTCGTTCATCGCGTGCGCCAGCGCGTGGACGACCGGCGGCTGGCCCTCGCCAGCAATCACGACGCTCTGCCCGCGATGGGCCTGCAGGTCCTTCACCAGTGGTGCAATCCACTGGGCGGCTGCGTCGGGAACCATGGGCATCGCTCCCGCACTGACACCGAGCTGCGCCGCGAGAGCGCGTGCGAAACCTTCTACTTCGGAGGGGCGTAGCGGCAGGCGGTGATCGGCCCTCGACCCGGTACTAGTCGGCGTGCTTTCAACCGCATAGAGGCGATTGGCTTGCGTACGGTCCCCTTCGACGCGGCGCCGCGAGGCAAACCCACGGGCGTGTTTAAGGCCGGCGGCGCCGGCGCAGAGAAAGTCGGCGTCGAGCGACAGAACGACCGTTGCCTTTTCGATGGCGTACTGCGCGTCCGCGTACTCGCCGAAGGCGAGCCGGCTTCCCTCGCGCCCATTGTGGCGGCCCACCGGTTCCCACTGGACCCACTTCGCGCGCGGATACTGCGCGAGCAGGCCGCGAAGCTGCGCTGCCAGCGTCGGCGAGGCGATGGTCTCGGTCAGGATCCGGATTCCCACGCCCTGCGAGGGCCGCTGGCTGGCAAGGATCGACCTCGCCGCGCCGGCAAACGTCCCAAAGGGACGAATCTCGCCGAGATTGGTCAGCGTCTGTGACCGGTCGGGGTCGTAGAGACCCAGAATCGCCGCCTGCGCGAAGACGTCGGTCGCGCCGCGGCTGGACGGATGATCCGGGTTGCCCTCGATCTTGGTCGGGCGCCCTTCGTGGCTCTCGACAAGAAGCCCCATCCCGGCTCCGCTCATTGGCATCGCCGTCGCGTAGAACAGCGGCTTGCCGGGCACGAGCTCCTCGGGTTGGCGCACGTACGGCACGATCGCCTCGGTCGGCTGCCGGGTACACGCGCTGACCCCGGCCAGCGCGAGCGAAGCGCCCATCAGCTTGAGGAAACTGCGGCGGCCGACGGGGTCGAGCCACTCCGACGCGTTCTGCGGGAACTCGCGGTGAAGGAATTCCTTGAACTCCGCCGTTTCCGCCAACGACTCGAGGCTTCTCCAGTACTGCCGGCCGCGAGTGCTGTCGAGCCTGGCCCGCAGCGCGTCGATGTCGTGGGGTCCCCTCGTCATGAGCCTCTTTACCGATGGCACGTCGAGCAGGTTGTGAGGCTCTGGATGCCGTATTCCTGCACCAGTTGCGGGCCAAGTACCGCTTGCGGTACCGGTGGACGGTAGCCCATCGTAAAGATCTCGCTGCGCGGGCGTACGAACTGTTCCGGTGAGCGGTGGCATGCGAGACACCAGTTCATCTGGAGAGAATTTTCCTGGAGCATCAGCGGCATCTCGTCGACACGCCCGTGGCACGTCTCGCACCCCATCCCCTTCTTCACGTGAATGCTGTGGTTGAAGTAGACGAAATCCGGCAGGTCGTGCACGCGAATCCAGCGCAGGGAGCGGTCGTCACGGAAGCTGGCGCGGACCGGCTCGAGAATCGGGCTCGTGACCCAGAGCTGCGAGTGGCAGTTCATGCAGGTCTTGGTTGGCGGGATCCCGGCGAACGAAGAGGTCTCAACCGACGTGTGGCAGTACCGGCAATCGATGCCGTCGTCTCCCACGTGATGGGCGTGGCTGAACTGCAGCGGCTGTTCGATGAACTCGTGGGCGCGGGTAACGTAGGATGAGCGCCCGAAGATCATGATGAGACCGATCAGGCCGCTGGCCAAGAGGAGCCCACCGACAATACTGACCTTCGCGAGGGTGTTGGTGCTGTGATGAAAAATCTGCGGCATCGGATGCTGACAGTCGGGCGGCCCGCGTGTCGGGCGCTTTACATTAGCGCTTTATTAATTGCGCGCTCGGAAGGACGTGGGTCGGGGCAGCTTTCCCGTGGTACCGATCCGAACTTGCATCACGCTGTGAAGAAAGGACTAAGCCATGCCACGCCGCCGAAATCTCCGGCCAACCGGCGAAATTCTATGCGACACCGGTGGTCCATGTCCACTAGTCCATGTCCACTAGTTTTGATCCGGCTCCGCCGTCGCGTAGAATCCAATCCTGGCGCACCAGTAAAGGCATGAGCGACCGCAAGTACCGCCTGCGCGGCTATCAGGATGACGATCGAGACCGTCAGAGGAAGCCGAAACCCGCGCGACCGGCGCAAGAACCCGGCGCGCCTGCCGGTGCGCGTCGGATATCGCAGGAGGGGCCGCGCCCCATCAACATGCCGGGGTTTCGCGAGGTCGTCCGGTGCACCCAGTGTGGCGCCGTCATCGAGGCAGAGGTCGGCCCCGACAGCCGCTGCCCCCGTTGTGGAACCGAGCTGCATGCGTGCTCGCAGTGCGGTTCCTTCGACCCGGGCAGCCGTTTCGAGTGCATGCAGCCGGTGACGACCCGGATTTCGCCCAAGAACGCCAGGAACACGTGCGCGCTCTACGCGCCGCGCACGACCGTTGAACGCGAGACCACGACCCCCCGCGTGAACGACGCGCGGAAAGCCTTCGACGACCTGTTCAAGTCGTAGATTCCAATCGCGTGGGGTCACGGCTTCAGTCGTGCCTGGCCTCGGCGATTCACTTCAGGCGCGACAACACCGCCAGCCCGATTGCCGACACCACCAAGCTCCGAATTCGCCGCACGAGCGCCGCCGCGACTCCCACCGATCCGGCCAGGCCGACCGTCTGGGCGACTGCGGCGAGCACACCCTCGGCCGCGCCCACCTGCGCGGGGATAAAGAAAAACGCGAGCGAAGTGAACTTGGCCGCGCCCTCGATCACGAGCGCGCGCTCGAGCGAAAACGATAGGCCCGATAAGGTCAGAATCCACGCCAGCTCGACGACGAGCAAGGCATGCGCGAGCGCCTCGAGCCCGATAATCGACACGAGCCGCCCGGGTGCGTCGCGCAGCACCGCCAGCAGGTGATCTTCGAACCGCCGCACGGCGCCGTGTTCGAGCCGCAGACGAGTCCCGACGACCGGCAGCGCTCCGAAGCCGCGCAGCACGGCACCGATCAGATAAATCCGGCGCCCGATCGCGACGGCCGCCACCAGCACGAACGCCACGCTCACGCCCACGAGAACACGCGCGGTCGTCGCCAACGCCGGACCGAGCGCGACACTCTGCAGCAGGTACGCGCTTGCGCCCGCGAGCAGCAGCGCCCCGAGCAGCAGATTCACCAGGTATTCGGTGATGGTCGCGGCCAATCCCTCGGCGGCGGTCAGACCGCTGCGCGTGAGCATCCACGCCTTGGTCGGCTCGCCCAGCAAGGGACCGGTCGCCGTCAAGAACTGCACCGCTTCACCGGTCAGACGAATCGCGAACGTTCGCCAGTAGCCGAGCGTTCGCGCTGGCGGAAAACAGCGCCGCAGGGCCGCCGCCCGCACTGCCTGGTACGCGCCGTACACGAACGCGACCGGCACGATACCCCAGCCGACCTGCAACGTGAGCGCGAGGATCTCCCGCGGCCCCTGCCACACGATCACCACAATCAGCAGCGTGAGTCCCGCGAGGAGCGAAAGGACGCGAATCATTCCTGAAACGACCGATCGCATCGCGTCGGTTGGCGGGTCAGCGCGCGACCGAATGCACCGCCGATCACACCCACGATCAATCCAGCGAAGACGTCCACTGCATGGTGGTAGCGCGTGTATACGCACGCGAGGCCAAGACCGACGGCGAGCAGACCGACCCATCGCGCCTGCCTCCGATGCGCAGCCGCCAGCCCGACGATCAGTCCCCATGTGCCGGCGACGTGCGCGCTTGGAAAACACCCGCCGGAAACGCCGGCTTTCTCGATGATCCACCGTGCCAGCGGTGTGAACAGGAACCCTTGGAACTCACGGAGCCCCGACATCAATTCCCGGTTCTCCCAAGGTCCTCGAGCCGGCAAGAAGGGATACCATACATAGGCCAAGAAGAAGCCGAACATCATCGAGGTCATCACCGCATCGAATCCAGCATCCGGCGTCCTTCCCGCGCGACTCGGTCCCATCCAGGCCATGACAATCCCACCGATGATCAACAGATAGTAAGAAAAGTACAGGGCATGCATGAGCTCGTCGAGAATCGGCGCGGGCGTTGGCGCGATCGACAGGGCCGGGGTAGTGCCAAACAACATCCGGTCGGCGGCGTAGAGGTGTGCCTCGAACCAATACGGATGGCTTGGACTTATCGCGTTGACGGTGAACTGCACTTCTTCGAAGAAAGGTGTGAGGAGCAGCGCCGGATAGGTGTATCGCAAGAACCGCACCAGGCGCCTGGGGCCGCGCCGCCAGGATGGATCGGCGGAGTGGGGTTGCTCCCATTGCGCGCCGCGCGCGGGGAGCCAGAGGAGGACAGCCAGAACGGCACCGTGACCGGTGACGAGCAGAGGCCACCGAGGAACACTACGCGCACAGAACAGAGCCAGGATGGTGACGCCGAGCGTGTAGGTGGCTACCGCCCAGTCGACGGCTATCCAGGACGAGAGGCGAGAGGCAATGAATCGCGCCACGCGAAGTCGGACAAGCAGAAGGAAGGTGGCGGAGGGAGAGTCCGCCTATCTATGGTCCCGGTAACGTCTCGGGCAATCCACAGAACCCATAAAATACTGAGTAAATTATCGCGTCGTCGTCCAGCGTCTTCCGTTGGAGTCTCACGACATCCTAGTTATAATGTGGGGTGTCATGAGGGATGTAAGTTCGATCCTCGGTCGAAAACCTCGGGGGCGTCACCCGGACAAACGTCTCACCGCCGTACGCGTTCGAAGTGCCTCTCCAGGTCGTTACGCCGACGGCAACGGATTGTACCTCGTGGTCGATCCCTCGGGCGCGAGGCGCTGGGTCCTGCGCACCGTCGTCAAGGGCAAGCGGTGTGACCTCGGGCTCGGTGGCCTGTTACTCGTGTCCTTGGCGGAGGCGCGCGAGGAAGCCACACGGCTGCGGAGGATGGCGCGCAAGGGTGGCGACCCGCTCGCAGAGCGACGGCAGGCGCGGCGTGCAGTCCCTACCTTCAAAGACGCTGCGAAGAAGGTCCACGAGGCGCACGCCGCAACGTTCCGCAACGCCAAACACAAAGCGCAGTGGCTTGCCTCACTCGAGGCCGATATCTTTCCTGTCCTCGGCCAGCGCCCTGTTGATGCCATCGAGTCGGCCGACGTCCTCAAGGCCCTCGCGCCGATCTGGACGACGAAGCCGGAGACCGCGCGCCGCTTGAAGCAGCGGATCAAGGTCGTGCTCGACTGGGCGAAGGCCTCAGGCTACCGATCCGGCGAGAACCCGGTCGACGGCGTGACGAAAGTGCTCCCCAAGACGCGCCAAGTGGTGGCGCATCACGCCGCACTGCCGTACGGGAAGGTCTCCACATTCCTAAAGACGCTGCGCACGTCCGAGGCCGGCGAGGCGACGAAACTCGCGTTCGAGTTCCTGATCCTGACGGCGACGCGCACAAGCGAAGTACTCGGCGCTCGTTGGGAGGAAATCGACCAGGACGCGAAGACGTGGACAATCCCGGCGACCCGCATCAAGGCCGGTCGCGCGCATCGCGTGCCGTTGTCGCCGCAGTGCCTCAAGATCCTTGAAGGTGCCGAGGCCCTCACCGATGGTGGGCCGTATGTCTTTCCAGGCCGCTCGCCGAAGACCCCGCTGTCGAACATGGCCTTCTTCATGTTCCTGCGACGTCTCGAGCGCGACGACATCACGGCGCACGGGTTTCGCAGTTCCTTTCGGGACTGGGCAGCGGAACGCACGAATGTGCCACGGGCGGTCTGCGAGGCGGCGCTCGCGCACGTCGTCAAGGACAAGGCAGAAGCCAGTTACTTCCGCAGCGATCTATTTGACCGTCGCCGCGAACTCATGGACACTTGGGCCGCGTTCGCGACGGCAAAGCTGGCAGACATCGTGCCGATACGGGCGTGATGCTGCGGCAATGACGACCTCAAAGCAAGCGTCGACGAACGGCAGCCCGACTACGAAGGCGCGCCGTCCGTGAACCGCAGCGCAATTCCGGCCGAGCGGCGGGCCGATGCTCAGATCGCGTTCATACGGGCATTGGCGAGACACACAGACGCGGTCCGTGATCTCAGAGGCCGTTGTGAGCCCGACCGATCGCCGAACATCGACCTGTTCGAGAGGGCCCAGCATCTCCCCGGTTCACGCTGCGCCATCATGCCCCTCCGCCGAAGCGACCTGGCAGATCCTCAGTATCAATGAGGATTGGTGGCCGGGGTATTAGAAAAGACCGTTGCTCGCGACCGGCATGGCGCGCTGGCCGGCCATCCTCGAAAGGATCGTGGTTCTGCCGCAGCTATAGCGGCGATTGATGGGGAGGACACCCTATGCGATAGCAGACTTGGGAATGCGCGCCAGGCGCGCCCGGTGGAGCACCGACGCCGGTAGGCCCAAAGTCGCAGCAGCTTCCCGGATCGACAGGCTGCCGACGCGTTCAAGGTCGTCGTCGCTGATCCGATGTGGTCGACGGCCGAGGCGCTGTCCTTGTGCCCTCGCCCTGGCGAGTCCTGCCCGAACCCGCTCCGCGATTCGGGCTCGCTCAAATTCGGCGATGGCTGCGAGGATGTGCATCTGCAACTTGCCAGCTGGTGTCGTCGCGTCAATGCCCTCGGCGAGGGACACGAACGCGATCCCAAGCGCCTGCACGTCTTCCAACAGCGTCACAAGATGCCGAAGGTTACGGCCGAGGCGGTCCAGTCGCCAGACCACAAGAACGTCGAAGCGGCGCCGTCGAGCATCCGCCAGCAGCAGATCCAGCGCCGGCCGACGGTCCTTCGCGCCGGAGATGCCCTGGTCCACGTAGTCGGTGACCGTCCATCTCCTCGCGCATCTCGTCGAGTTGTTGCTCGATCGTGGCGAGCTGATTGTCGAGCGCTTCGATTGCAGCACGCTCGACAACGAAGTAGCGAGCGACCAGGATCGACGCGGGAACGAGATCCGACTTGAAGCGCCGCCTGCCTTTCACGTAGTCGTGCGGCTCCGGCCAGGCGAGCTTGTTCTCCTTGTTCTTGATCTGAACGATCTCGCGCGGCTGCGCGCCCTTTCCCCAGCCGTCGGCGGCGATCAGGTAAGCGTCGTCCTGCATGGTCTCGGCCCAGTA
>JACPPO010000036.1 GCA_016190945.1 Acidobacteriota bacterium
CAGCCCACGCCCGAGCAGCAGCAGTTGCTCGATCAGCTCGAGATCACCATCCCCACCCATCTCGAATGGAACGCCGAATGTAGTGCAGACTTTGTGACATCGTGAGCGGATTTCTTAGACTTTCTCGCCGTGTCGCCGTTTCCGTGACGAACTTGGGCTAGCGCCGGAACCTAGGGTTAGGCATCCGAGCACCCGAGCATGTCGGTTCAAATCTATTGGGATATCAAGGGCGAGCCCTTGGCTGGTTCAGTGGGAAAGTGAGATCGATGCTCGCGCCGCCCGCCGATGACCGGCCGACGACGACCCGCCCGTTGTGTGTGACGACGATCTTCTGCACGATCGCCAGACCCAGCCCAGTCCCCCGGGAACGCGTCGTGAAGAACGGCTGAAACACCCGGGCGCGGTCCGATTCCGGAATTCCGGGCCCATTGTCGGCGACCGACACGCGACAGATGCCCCGCATCCGGTCAATGTGGCCTTCGATCGCGATAGCGGGCTGAATGCCGGCGGTCTCGCAGGCCTCGACGGCGTTACGCACGAGATTGCCGAACAGCTGCCTCAGAAGCACCTCGTCACCCTCAATCTCGCCGAACTCCCCGACTGTCTCGATGGTCGTCCCCACCGGCAGCTCGACGCGCAGGTCGTCTTCGGCACGCCGGGCCAGCGGACCGAGCGCCACGCGCGCGAGCGACACCGTTTCGGGCCTGGCGAAGTTGAGAAAGTTGGTCACCACCCGTCCAAGCGCCTCGGTCTCCTGCCGGATGCCCTCGACGTACGGCTGGTACTGCGCCGGCAGCGCTTCCGGAGCCATGAGGCGGCTGTACCCGTGAATCGTGGCCAGACCGTTCCTGAACTCGTGGGCGATCCCGGCCGTGAGCTCGCCAAGCCGGGCGAGGGTGTCCTTGAGCCGCAGCTGCTCTTCCAGCTCGAACACGTTCGTCAGGTCCGAAAACAGGCAAATGGCACCGCGGCCGTCGGGGCCGACAACGCCGCCGCCGAGCGGCGACACGGTCACACCGAAGTGAGACGATCGTCCCGAGCCGCGAATCTCCAGAGACCGCCGCACGATCGGGCGCCCGGTCCTCAGACACTCGGTCACCGCATCCCTGAGCGGCGGCGCCGCCTCCAGCAGGTCGCGGTAATCGGCACCGACCGGGTCGCTTGCCACGTCGAGCAGGTGGCGCCCCGCCGGGTTGAGAATCTCGACCCGGCCGGTGCCGTCGGCCACCAGCAGGCCGGCGGTGATACGCTGGACGATCTGGCCGCTCAACTGCTCCGAGGCAACCGCGCGCGCGTTCATCGCGCGCTCCTGTGCCTGTAGCCGGGTCATCGCATCCTGCAGCGCGACGGACAGCAGCGTCGTGTCCACGCCGCCCCCCTGCAGATGACGCCTGGCCTCCCGCGCGCCGGCAACGAACTTCAAGACCGCAAACGTCAGCACCGCCACGAGCATGGCCACCACGGCGGTGAGGCCGAGCAGGGTGTAGCCGTACTGGGTCATCGATAGAAGGCCAGGTACCAGGCGAGGATCGGGTCGCCAGCCACGGCCGCGACCAGCGACCCGAGCGCGAGAAACGTACCGAATGGCAGCGCCGCCTGCATGCCGCCACGCCCGGATGCGATGAGCGCCACCCCTACGATCGACCCCGCGAAGGACGCGAGCACCAGCGTCAGCACCATGAGCGGCCAGCCGAGGAACGCGCCAATCATCGCCAGCATCTTCACGTCCCCCATCCCGAGCCCTTCCCGGCCGCGCACGCGGTAGTACAGCTCCGCGATGGCGTAGAGGATCCCGCCGCCGCCCGCGATGCCGACGAGCGAGGAGATCCAGCCCGGGGGCAGGAACCAGCTCGCGCCAAACCCGGCGGCGATTCCGGGGAGCGTAATGATGTTCGGCAGGATGCGATGGCGAAGGTCGATCGCGAAGAGCACGACGAGCGCGCACGCGAAGGCCAGCCGCACGGCCAGCAGCGCGGATGGTCCGTACACGCTCACCCCACCCACAAAGACGAACGCGGTCGTCAGCTCCACGATCGGGTATATCGGCGAAATCGATGCGCCGCACGTGCGGCAGCGACCGCGCAACGCGGTCCAGCTCAGGACCGGCAGATTCTCGAACCACGCCAAATGCCGCTGGCACGCGGTACAGCGCGAGGCCGGCCAGACGATTGACTCGCGCAGGGGCAGCCGGTAGATGCACACGTTAAGAAAGCTGCCGACCAGCAGGCCGGCAACCGCGAATGCCAGGACGATCGACGGTGGCATCACCGGTAGTGACTCATCGGTAGTGGCATCAGCGGAGCCGGGCCGGCTCCGTCGGCAGCGGGTTCAACGGTGAGGCGGGATCGAGACTGACAATGCCCGACTGGAGCCGGTACGGCGCGCCGGTGGGATCGACGGGAGTGCCACGGAGGTAGCCGGCGCGGCGCAGGTCTTCCCAGCCAGACGCCGGCCTCCCAACGCTTCGCTGGAACAGGGCCAGGACCCGCCGGAGCCGGTCGATCTCGTCCATCGCATCGAGCTGCCACAGCCGCCGCACGGCCTCATTGCGGAACCACTCACCCTCCGCGTCCCGCGCGACTTGCCGCCAGAGCATGCGTGAGGACTCCCGGCGCCCCCCCTGCGCAAGGGTCGTCGCCGCGAGCGGTCCCATCCAGGAAGGGGCATTCGGGAACGCCGCGGCCCGGGCAAACCACGCGGCCGCCTCGTCGTAATTCTGCCGCCACCAGTAGTGGACAAACCCGATCGACTGCGCGAACTCCCACTTCAGCGGCTGGGCCCGCAGACCTTTCTCCAGCAGCGCGACGGCGAGGTCCGGCCGCCCCGGACCACCCGGCGGCGGTTCGGCCAGGAAGATCGACCCGAAGGCGTACGCCACGTTGAACCGCGGGTCCAGCGACGTCGTCAGGTCCAGCAGCGGATACAGCAGGTCGTACTGCTTGTTGGGATCCGACGACAGCTTCGTCCTGCCGTAGTGCTGGACGGCTCGAATCCAGTAGAGATCGGCCAGCAGGGCATCGTACGACAGCGCGAAACGCGTCATGGCCTCGGGCGAGCGAACGTAGAGCATGTTCGCCGTGGTGGACGCCGGCGGCCCGCCGCTCGTTTCGTGGAGTGCCTGCAGGCCGACGACCGCTCCCATCAACACGATGAAGAGCGCGGCTAATCGCGCGTTCATTTGAAATCCCGTCGCGAAAATATCGCCACCGCAGCGGCCAGCAACAGCGCCATGTAGACGAGGGCGTACGCCGCCGTGGAAACGACGTAGGATGCGGGCACCGGCAGCGCGTGGACCACCTGCGTCTTGATGTCGAAGGCCGAAAAGTTCGGCAGGACGTAGTACAACCCGCGCGCGAGATAGGCGGCGGTCCGTGACTTCACCACGGCCTCGAAGTTGCGCAGGTCCCGATTGAAGTGGCCGATCACCCAGAGTCCGACGGTCAGCGCGGCCGACAGGAACGGGCTCGAGAAGGTCGAGAAAAAGAGCGCGATGGCGGTCACCAGGAGCAACTCAAAGAAGATCAGCGCGATCGCCCGCAGCATGCCCGGATCGGTCGCCGGGGCCGGCCACGACGCGCGCACCGCGTCGGGAAATTGCGTGTCCATATAGGCCAGCACCACATAAAACGCCGCCGTCATGATGGCCACGTTCACGAACAGGGTGAGCGCCAGACCGACATATTTCCCGAGGATGAACTCGTCCCGACGCATCGGTTTGGAGAGCAGGCTGTAGATGCTCCGCCGCTCGACTTCCTTCCACACGAGCCCAATCCCGATAAACACCGCGATCAGCAGTCCGAAGGTGGCGATGGCCGCAAGACCAAGATCCTTGATGATCTTCACGTCCTGCCCTGCCGTCAGCTGACCGAGCAGGTACGACACCACGATGAGCAGCGTGGCAAAGCCGACGAGGTTGTACAACACTTTGTCGCGAACCGACTCCTTGAAGACGTTCACCGCGACGTGGCCGATGACGCTCATCGCGCCACCGGTTCGAGGCCGCGATCCCGCGGCGCGGCGCCGGTCTGCCGCACGAAGAAGTCTTCGAGGGTTTCGCGGATGGGATTGAGCGAAACGAGCTGTGCGCCGTGCGCCACGAGGTTGGTGACGAGGCGGTCCGGGGCGGCCGACAGCGGGAGCTCCAACGCGTAACGCTGCGCGCCGAGCGGCGTGGCTCGCACCACCTGGCCCGAAGTGGTGACTTTTTCGAGCACGGTGTCGCTCAGCCCGGTCACCACGAGCTCCCAGGCCCGCGCCTGGAAGGCCAGCATTTCGGACAGGTCCCCCGCCGCCGCGAGCCGCCCTCCCGCCAGAATGGCCACGCGGCTGCAAAGCGTTTCCGCGTCGGAGAGCACGTGGGAACTGAAGAAAACCGTGCAACCGCGATCGCGCAACCGGAGGATCAATTCCCGGATCTCGCGGCGCCCCAGCGGGTCGAGCCCGGACATCGGCTCGTCGAAGAAGACCACATCCGGGTCGTTGATGACTGCCTGCGCGATGCCGACCCGCTGCAGCATGCCCTTGGAGAACCTGCGAAGCTGCAGGCGCCGCTCGGCGCCGATCCCCACCTCATCGAGCAGCTGGCTCACCCGCCGGCGGCGCTCCACCGCGGAGTAGCCAAAGAGACCCGCGAAGTACTGCAGGAGCTCCTCGGCGGTGAGGTAGTCGTAGAAGTAGGGGTTCTCCGCCAGGTAGCCAAGACGGCGCTTGACCGACACGTCGCCCACCGGCCGCCCCAGGATTTCGGCGCGTCCGGACGAGGGATAGATCAACTGCATGAGCAGCTTGAGCGTCGTGGTCTTGCCGGCGCCGTTCGGTCCGAGAAACCCGAAGACTTCGCCCTGGCGGACGTGAAGGGTCAGCGAGTCGAGCGCCAGATACCGGCGCGGGCGCCAGAAACCGACGCGGTAGTCCTTGGTGAGGGCCTCGGTCCGGATCGCGTCCATCGGGTCACGGCGTGGCGGCCTGGGCCCGCTTCAATTCGTGTGCGATGGTGGCATCAAAATAGGCCGGGCGGAGCGTCGATTCGATCCGGATGCCGTTGATGAAGAACGTGGGCGTCCCCGTGATCTTGAGCTTCTGCCCGAGCTGCGCGTCGGCGCGAACGGCGCCGAGCGTCTCGGCGTAACGCGCGTCGAAGTCGCCGACCTGGGCAATCTCGGTGAGTCCCTCCTTCACCCGGTCGCGCGTCAGCGAGTTCTGATTGGCGAACAACCATTCCTCCATCTCGGGGCCCCGGTTCTTCGCCCGCGCCAGGCGCACCGCAACCGCCGCTTCACAAGCCGCGGAGTGGATGCCGCCCGTATTGCATTCGGCCTCGAGCGGATAATCCAGGCTGAGGAACGCCACCTGCCCCGGATACGCCGACTCGTACTTCTGCTGAATCCCTTTGTAGGCCAGGTGCGCCTGGCGGCAGGCCGGGCACTGATAGTCGTTGAACTTTGCGACCACGACGCGCGCGCCGGTGGCAGGGAGACCAAGCTCCACGCGGGGCTGCGCGTCGAGCCACGCCGTGAACTGAGCGACCTCATCGGCCCCGAGCGTCTCGGTGGGCGGCGCAAGGGGTTCCGACGCGACGTCAGCGGGCGCTTCCTCGCGCGGAAAGAAGGCAACCAGGGACACCGACGCCACGGCCCAGACGACCACAAGGGTAGCGGCGAGCGGGCTTGGGCTTGTCAAGGCAGCCCGAAGGTCGCCGCCCAGCCGCGCGGGAAGCGCGGCCAGCCCGGACGCGGCAGCGCCCGAGACAATGAAGAGTCCCACGACCGCGACGTACATCGTGACGCACAGCGGACACATCTGGCGCAGGATGAAGAACGAAGCGTAGCCCAAGTACAGAACGCCCGCAAGACCGATGGTCGAGAGGACAAAGATGTACCCCGCGACGCGTCCCGCCGCGTCGGCCGCCTCTGACTGCGGCGCTGACCGTGGCGGCCGTCCCTCGACTTTGCGCGGGGCGCCCTGGGCGAGAATGGACGGGCGCATGCGCGGCCGCATCCCGACGACGCCGAGCAGCAGCACGAGCGCGGACCAGACCGCGCCGCCAACGGCCACGGGGACGCCGAACACGCTGCCATACCGGCTGGTCAGCACCGCTTCGCAGCTCACCGTCTCGCTGACGTCGCAGAAGCTCGTGTACGTGGGATCGGCGAGCATCTGGTAATGGACGTACAGCGAGGCCACCGAGGTCGCGAGCGCAAGCGTCGCCAAAGCTACGATCAGCGTGCGCGCGTGTGTCTTCATATGGAAGAAATCCTGCCGCATCGTACAACAAAACGGGCCTCGGGCTACGGGCGGCCGGCCTCAGGCCCCCATGGAACCTGAGAACGTCGCCACCCGAAGCCCGAAGCCTGAGGTCTGAAGCCCGCAGCCCCTTACTGGAGGATCGTCCCGTCGCTCATATCTTGGGCGACCGCCGTACCGTCGGCCTTCTGATAGATGGTGCCGCGATGGTCGCTGGCGAACGATCGTTGACCAGTGCTCCCCACCGTCACCGGCTCGGCATGTGCGTAGAAGCTCGCGATTGCGTCAGCCCCCGCACCGTTGCAGGTATCGGCCTGGGCCATCACCACGTCCGCATCAGTGCCAGCTTCCAGGGTAAAGGTGTAGCCGCTCTTGGTCGCGCCAGTCGTGGCCAAATCGGGGCTGATAAACGTCACCCCAAGTGCCGGCGCCAGGGCAAGGTCTTCCAGGGTCTGCGCGTAGCCGCCGCCGCCGCAGCTCGCTGCGTAAGTGGCCTCGGCGCTGTTGATCGCGCGGATGGAGCCGATTGCCGACGCTTCGTTGCCCGACTGCCGCGCGCGCAGCAGGCCTGGCACCGCAATCGCGGCGATGATGCCGATGATCGCCACCACGATCAGCAGTTCGATCAGCGTGAACCCCTTGTTGTCCTGCAACTTCTTCATTGGTCGCTCCTCAGAGTAAATGCACGGTTGACATCGGGCCGCCGGAACTCGCCGTTGAGACACCGGCGGCGAACGCGGCCCAGCTCGTCGCAACGGCCGTGCCGGATACGGACTGGGTTGGACTCAATTAATTAACTACTTTTATTTGTGTTGGTTACAGGTGACTCTGAAACAGCGAACGGGCTGGAACCTCAGTCAGGATGGGGCGTGTTGACAAAATGTGTCAACCTCGACTGCCGCAATTCGTCAGCCGCAATTGGTCAGGCCAGGGATTGGCTGACCAGAGCGCAGTTCTGGCTGAACGTGCAGGCCGCCGGGGATCTCTGGCATGAGCTGCGGCACGGCGCGAGCACCTACGGGGCATCCGGCAGCGGCGCCCGCCTACGGTGCGCGAGGCCGCGTCGCAGACGGGGCGCGAAAGGTGAAGACGACGAACCGACCCGTTACCGAGGCCTGTGGCCCGGGGCCTCACGTCACCGCAGGTTGTATTTCTTCACATAGTAGCGGAACGACCGGAAGCTCATGCCGAGCAGGTCGGCCGCCTTGACCTGCACTCCGCCCGCGCGTTCCAGCGCCAGCGCTAGGTAGTGCCGGTAGAACGCCTCGCCTCGCGCCTCGAGGTCGAAACCATCGCCCAGCGCCGGCAGCTCGGAAGTTGCCGGCGCGATCGCCGATGGACCGAGTCGAACGTCGTCGCGCAGGCTTTCCGGGAGAACGGCCTCTGTCCGCTCGAGCGCGACCGCGCGTTCGATGGCGTTCTGCAGTTCCCGGACATTGCCGCGCCACTGACGGCCCTGCAGAAGCTGCAGGGCCGGACCCGAGATGGAGCGCACGCGCTTGCCCATCTGCGAGGCGAACTGCTCGAGGAAATACTCGGCAAGCAGGGGGATGTCCTCGACGCGCTCGCGCAGGGGCGGCACCTGGATCGACAGAACGTTGAGGCGGTAAAAAAGGTCTTCTCGGAATCGCCCGTCGGCCACCATCTTCGGGAGGTCCTGGTTGGTGGCCGCGATGATGCGCACATCGGCCTGGACTTCATCGGTGCCGCCGAGCCGTCTGAAGCGCCGGTCCTGCAGCACGCGCAGCAGCTTTACCTGCATCGACGCCGGCATCTCGCCGATTTCGTCGAGGAAGATCGTGCCCCCTTCCGCGACCTCCATCAGCCCTTTCTTGTTCGTGTGCGCGTCGGTAAACGCGCCGCGCACGTGGCCGAACAGCTCCGACTCGAGCAGGGTCTCGGGCACCGCGGCGCAGTTGACGGCGACAAACGGGCGATCGCGGCGCAGCGAATTGAAGTGAATGGCGCGGGCCACCAGCTCCTTGCCGGTACCCGATTCGCCGCTGACGAGGACGGTGCTGCTCGTATTGGCGACCGTCTCGATCATCGCGAACACGACCTGCATCGCGTCGCTGCGCCCGAGAATGCTGGAAAATTCATGACGACTCCCGAGCGCGCGCTTGAGCAGCAGGTTTTCCTGCTTCAACCGGCGCGCCTCCAGGTGCTGGCGAATCTTCAGGCGCAACTCGTCCATGCTGAACGGCTTCGTGAAGTAGTCCAGCGCGCCAAGCCGCATCGCCTCCACGGCGGTATCCGTGGAGGCGAACGCGGTCATCATGAAGGCGACAATTTCGTGGTTGATCCGCTTGGCTTCGCGCAGCACGTCGACGCCGCTCAGGTCCGGCATGCGGATATCCGACAGCAGCAAATCGAACGGTTCGGCCCGGAGCCGCTCGATGCCTTCGGTGCCGTTTGCGGCGACCACCACGTCATATCCGTCGCGGCCGAGGACGATGCGCAGCATCTCGCGCATCGATGGTTCGTCATCGACCACAAGAATCCGTGGCTTGATCAGGGCGCCGGGGCTCGAGGAGGGAACCGCCGCCGTCGTCTTGGGTCGACCTGCAGGTCCGCCCCTGCCTCCGATGGAGGGCGGGGTCACCGAGAGACCCCACCCAGCCCAGGCGCGCCGGGCATCGCGGCGACCGCAACACCGGATGCAGCCCGAACCGGGAGGCGCACACGCACGGTTGTGCCGACGCCTACCGTTGATGAGACCTGGATGACGCCCCCGTAATCGCTCACGATGCGATGCACGATGGCGAGGCCAAGACCCGTTCCGCGCTCGAATGAACCGCGAAACGGCTGAAATATGTTGTCAAGCTCCTCGGCGGGGATCCCGCGGCCGTCGTCCTGCACGCTGAGCACCACCTCGTCCGGCGCGCTCGCACCATCCGTCTCGACCGACAACAGCAGCCGCCCGCCCTGCGGCATGGCTCGGAAGCCGTTGCTCGCGATGTTCCAGACGATCTGGCGAATCTGGTTTTCGTCCGCCTCGTACCAGACCGGCTCCGGCGGAACGTGGACGTCGACCACGTGCGCGGCCCCGGCTTCCGAGCTGTTCCGCAGCAGGAGCGCCGCATCCTGCACCACTTTGCCGAGATCGAGCCTCGCGACGGCAAACTTCTGCGGACGGGCGTAGGCGAGGAACGACCGGATCGTGTCGTTCAGGCGCTCCGACTCGCGGAGGACGATGTCCATGAGCTGCGCCTGCTCCCGGCTGAGCGGCAGCTCCTGCCGGAGGACCTGGATGGACCCTGACATCGAGGCCAGCGGGTTGCGGATCTCGTGCGCGATGCCGGCGGCCATCTCCCCCACCGCGGCGAGCCGCTGCTGCAAGCGCGCGTTGCGCTCGAGCCGCTTGAGCTCCGTCACGTCCTGGAACGTGTAGAGGTACCCGCTTCGGCCGTTAGGAAAGGCAACCATCGTCACCATCAGGCCGATGTCGAGGAGGCGGCCATCGCCGGCCCGGTATTCGACATCGATCCGCAGGCTGCGGGTCTGAACGAGGGTCGTCAATTGCGTCCTGACACCGGCCGGCAACTGCAGCACCTCATTGGCGTCCTGGCCGATCGCTTGTTCCGCCGGAACGCCGGTGATGGCGGCTGCCGCGCGATTGAAGGTCAGCACCCGGCCTCCGGCGTCTGTCGTCACCAGGCCGCTCAGCAGGCCGTCGATGACGTACTCGTTGAACGCGCGCAGGTCCTCTATTTCGTGCGAGGCGTCCACGAGGCGCGCATCCGCGGATCGAAGGCGTTCCGCCAGCGAACCGGAGAGCAGCGCCACGGCCACGAAGCCGAACACGTTGATGGCCATCGTGTATTCCGCAACCCGCCGTGCCGGCAGCTCCAGGAAACGGCCGCCGAGCCAGTCCGGGAAGATGGCGAGGTACTGCGCCGACACGAGCGCGAGGTACAGCAGCGCGCTCAGCGCCGCCACCTGCAGGGCGCCGCGTCGAAGGCGGATCGTGCTCGCCGCGATAATCGGCAGGAAGTACAGCGACGAGAAGTAGCTGACGATGCCGCCCGTGAGGCCGATGAAGCCCGACACCAGGAGCGCGTCGGCGCCGAGCTGCGCGTCCGCGAGCCACGGATAGCGGTTCACGAACCGGAGCGTCGCAAGATACACGACGCTCAACGCGTAAGTCAGCCCAATGAGGAAGAAGAACGGATCGATCGGGAACGCGCCCGGCCGGTTGAGCTGGATCAGGATCGCCGAGCCGAGCAGCAGCGTGCTGACGACGACCCGGACGGCGATCAGCGTCGACAGGCGCGAGCGCAGATCCATGTGAGACCCCAGCTGCCGACTACCACCTAGCCACCCGTCAGCTCGCTGATCAGGCTGAAGATCGGCATGTACATCGCGATGACGATGCCACCCACCACGCCGCCGAGCAGGGCGATCATCACCGGCTCGAGCAGCGTCAGCAGGCCGGCCACCGCGACGTCGACTTCCTCTTCGTAGAAGTCGGCGATCTTGGAGAGCATGGTGTCGAGCGCGCCGGTGGCCTCGCCGACGCCAATCATCTGGACGACCATCGGCGGAAAGACCGCCGTTTGCCGCAGCGGCGCGGCGACCGTCTCGCCCCCTTCGATGCTCTTGCGCGTCGCGTAAATGGCGTCCTCGATCACCGCATTGCCGGCCGTTTTTGCGGTGATGTCGAGCGCCTCGAGAATCGACACGCCTGACGCAAGCAGCGTCGACAGGGTGCGGCAGAACCGCGCCACGGCGATCTTGCGCATCAGCATGCCGAGTACGGGGAGCTTCAGCACGATGCCGTCGATGACCCGCCGTCCGCCCGGCGTCGCGTAATACGAGCGGAACCCGAAGCCGATCCCGACGACGGCGGCGATGAGAAAGGGCCCGAACCTGACGAGGCCGTTGCTCAGGGCGATGACGACGCGGGTTGGCAGCGGCAGGTCCGCGCCGAGTCCTTCAAACAGCGTCGCGAATGTCGGGATGACTTTCCAGAGGATCACGCCGACAACCACGGTGGCAATAACAATGACGGCGACCGGATACACCATCGCCGATTTGACCTGGCCCTTCAGCTTGACCGCTTTTTCGATATACGTCGCGAGGCGATTGAGAATGGCGTCCAGGATGCCTCCCGCCTCGCCGGCCGCAATCATGTTGGTGAACAGCGAGTCGAAGGCTTTCGGGTGCTTTTTCATCGCGTCGGCCAGCGACGCGCCGCCTTCGACGTCGCCACGGGTGGCGAGGATGACCTTGCCGAAATTCTTGTCCTCCGCCTGCGTGCCGAGAATCTCGAGGCACTGCACGAGCGGAAGGCCGGCACCGATCATGACGGAGAACTGACGGGTGAAGACGGCCAGGTCCTTGGCATTGACCCCCTTGGCGCGCAACTTCTTGGGTGCCTTCGCTGCCTTCTCCTTGATCGGATTGATCTGGGTGACCTGGACCTGCTCGCGCCTCAGCGCGGCCACCGCCGCGTCCATCGTGTCCGCGATGCGCTCGCCGGTAACTGTCTGCCCGGCGCGTGAACGTCCGCTGTAGGCAAATGTCGCCATGCGTTACCTCCCGACCGCCGGACGCGGAGGCAGGCCCTGCCGTCCGAGACCGGCGCCCGCCACGACGCCGACGCCGCGGTTGATCATTTCCTGCAGCTCGTCGCGATTCGAGGACTTCTCCATCGCGCTCTCCAGCGTGATCAGCTTCTTCTGGTACAGCGTCGCGAGCGACTGGTTCGCCGTCTGCATCCCGAGCTTCTCCTGACCCGTCTGCATCGCCGAGTAGATCTGGTGCACCTTGTCCTCGCGAATCAGGTTCCTGATCGCCGGCGTCGGGATCATGATCTCCAGCGACACCACGCGGCCGCCGCCGATCTTCGGGCAGAGCGCCTGGCAGACGATGCCCTCGAGCACGAGCGAGAGCTGCGTCCGGATCTGGCTCTGCTGATGCGACGGAAAGACGTCGATGATGCGGTTGATCGTCTGGGAGGCCGAGTTGGTGTGCAGCGTGCCGAGCGTCAGGTGGCCTGTTTCGGCGATTCGCAGCGCCGCTTCCACGGTTTCAAGGTCGCGCATCTCGCCGATGAGGACGATGTCGGGGTCCTCGCGGAGCGCCGCGCGCAAGGCATTGCCGAAGCTCTGGGTGTCCCCGTGCACCTCGCGCTGGTTGACGAGGCAGCCCTTATGTTGGTGCACAAATTCGATCGGATCCTCGATCGTCAGGATGTGGTCGTGCCGTTCCTTGTTGATCTTGTCGATCATCGCGGCGAGCGTCGTCGACTTGCCGCTGCCGGTGGGACCGGTGACGAGGATGAGGCCACGCGGCTTTTCGGCCAGCGTCGCCAGGACCGCCGGGAGCCCCAGCTCCTGGAAGGAGCGGATCTTCTCGGGAATCAGGCGGTAAACGGCGCCGACGGCGCCGCGCTGGAGGAACATGTTGCAGCGGAACCGCGCCACACCCTCCATGCCGAATGAGAAGTCGAGCTCAAGCGTCTCCTCGAAACGCTTCTTCTGGCCGTCGGTGAGGACGCTGTAGGCCAACTGCTTCGTCTCGGCGGGCGTCAGATCGGGGAGGTCGAGACGCTCGAGATGCCCGTGCACGCGTATCTGCGGCGGGGTGCGCGTGGTAATGTGCAGGTCCGAACCCTCGACCTCGACGACCTTCTGGAGCAATTCCGGCAACGTAACCATAAGACAAATCCCAACCCCCAAGTCCCAAATCCCAAGGCCCCCACACCTACCTAGATTTTGGGGGTCGGGGTTTGGGATCTGGGATCTATGTAACCGTTTCCCTGACGACCTCGTCGATCGTCGTGACGCCTTCCTTGACCTTGCGAAGGCCGCTATGGCGAAGCGTAATCATGCCCTCCTCGACCGCCTTGCGCCGCAGTTCCAGCGCCGATGCGCCGACAAGGACGAGCTCCCTGATCTCCTCGGTGACTTCCATGACCTCGTACAGGCCCACCCGGCCCTTAAAGCCAGTGTTGTTGCACTTCTCGCAGCCCTTGCCGCGGTTGGGGACCACGGTCTTCGCCTCTTCGGGCGAAAAGCCGGCCTGCGCCAGTGCCTTGGCCGGCGTGGGCTGCGCCTTGACGCAATTCTTGCAGATACGGCGCACCAGCCGCTGCGCGCACACCAGATTCAGCGAGCTGGCGACGAGAAACGGCTCGATGCCCATGTTCATCAGCCGGTTCACGGTGCTCGGCGCGTCGTTGGTGTGCAACGTCGAGAGGACAAGGTGCCCCGTGAGCGCCGCCTTGACGGCGATCTCCGCGGTCTCGAAGTCGCGGATTTCGCCGACGAGGATGATGTTCGGATCCTGGCGCAGGAAGCTGCGGAGCGCCGCCGCGAAGGTGAGGCCGATGCCCTCTCGGACCTGCACCTGGTTGACGCCCATCAGGTTGAACTCCACCGGATCCTCGGCGGTCATGATGTTCGTTTCGGACGTGTTGATCCGCGAGATCGACGAATACAGCGTGTTGGTCTTGCCGGAGCCGGTCGGGCCGGTGACGAGCACCATGCCCCACGGCTTCTGGATCGCCGCCTCGAACTTGACCAGCGATTCGCTTTCGAATCCCAGCTTGGTCATGTCGAGCATCAGCTTGTCCTTGTCCAGCAGACGCATGACGATCTTCTCGCCGAAGAGCGTCGGCAGGCAGGAGACGCGGAAGTCGATGTCCTTGGTGGAGCCGTTGTCCTGGAACCGGATCTTGATGCGGCCGTCCTGCGGCAGGCGCTTCTCCGCGATGTCGAGCTTCGCCATGATCTTGATGCGTGACGTCATGGCGTCGCGGAACTTCATCGGGGGCGACATGACGTTGTAGAGAATGCCGTCCACCCGGTACCGGACGCGCAGCTCCTTTTCGTACGGCTCGACGTGAATGTCGCTCGCGCCCTTTTGAATCGCCGACATCAGCAGCACGTTCACCAGCTTGATGATCGGCGCTTGCTCGCCCTGCTTGGCGAGCATCTCGGCGCTGATTTCTTCCAGATCCTCGAGCACCTCGACGTCGGCGTCGGGGAGCGCGGGCATGTCCTCGAGCGCCTGGCTCGCGACTTCGAGCGCGCTCGCGGCGGAGGCGGCGGCGCCGGGCGCATGGCCTGCCGCCTTCCCGTAATACTTCTGGATCGCTTCGATGACGGCGATTTCAGACGCCACGACCGGCTCCACGTTGTAGCCCGTCATGAACCGGATGTCGTCCATGGCGAACACGTTGGTCGGGTCGGTCATCGCAATCGTCAGCGTGGCGCCGGCGCGCGACAGCGGAACAATCTGGTACTTCTGGGCGGTTTCGGCTGGCACCAGCTTGACGACGGCCGGATCGATCTCGAAGGCGCCCAGCGCGATGGAGGGAACGCCGTACTGTTTGCTGAGGAGCGAGGTGATTTCCTCGTCTTTGACGAAACCGAGCGTGACCAAGTTGAAGCCGAGCTTCCCCCCGTACTGGCGCTGGTGGTTCAGCGCCTCCTGCAGCTGCTCCACGGTAATGCGCTTCGCTTTGAGAAGCAGCTCGCCTAATCGAACGGCCATTTACCGATCACGAGAACTTCAAGGGGACCCGCTAATTAAGAACCGAGTGACATTTCTTGTCAAAACGAAACGCGAGCCGCCAGGCCCCAGCCTTTTTCGTCGGCCGAGCCGCCGCGTACCGCGTGTCCGTCCAGATACAGACCCGCGCGCATCGCAAGAGTGAGGCCCGCAGTCGCGCTTCGTTCGCGGGCGCCGCGCGTATTCAGGCGCCCGCCCGCCCGCACGCCGACGCGCTTGGCCAGGAACCAGTGCTCGGCGCCGAGTGCCACCATCCGGCGCGCGCCCGATGGTGTCGCATACGCGCGCGCATCCGCGTCGAAGGCGAAGGTCAGCGGGACGCCCGTGTCCGCCTCGGCGTCGAACGCTGCACCCACCCGGATCTGCCTCGCTAGCCGCATCGGCGCCAATGGTGCGTCCGGGCTCGAACCGTCGGCGCCAAATTCCGGCTCGCGGACGTTTCGTACCCCCGCGCCGAGACGAAGAGAGCCTGCGATTCCGAGCACCCCCACATCCAGGTCAAACCGGCTGTCGGCGTGTCCGCCGTCGAGTGCTTCGCCCTGCGCCAGCAGATCCGACGGGGGCGCGAGGCTATCCTCGCGGCCGTGGCGGAGTGTCCCGCGCACGTATTTCAGCGTCGTTCCGGCGTGTACACCGGGCACCAGCGTCCGAACGAGCGTGACGCCCAGCTGGCTTGCAGACAGCGAGCGAACGGGCACTCCCGCCCGTAGCTCTTCTCGGCCGGCCTCAGCCTGTCCTGTAGGGTCGAACGGCTGTATGTCCGTGATGCGAAAGCGGTAATAGCTCAGGCCGATAGGCGGTGTTCCGACCGCGAACCAGGACGTCCTGTGACGCAATGCAGGCAACTGTTCCGTGGTTTCGACCAGGTTCCCCGCCCAGGCGAGGTCTACGAGCGGCCCGGTCGCCAGCCCCCCGGGGTTCCACCAGGTGGAGCTGCTGTCGGAGGCGACCGCCACGAAGGCGCCTCCCATCCCGAGGGCCCGACTCCCCACCGACTCCACGATCTGGGCTGAGGCCGGGGACTGTGCCACTACGACACAAGAGCACAGTGTTGCGAGGCAGATGACCCGGGGATCTCGCATAGACACCACCAATCTACCTGAAGGGGGTCCCAGGAGGGAACGGCGGTCCGGCGCGGGACGATAGGGCGGACTATTGCTGTGTTGACTCGAGATACGCGAGAAGATTCGCCACGCGCGCCCGCGCCAATGTCGGGCCGTTATCAATCGCGAGAAACGTCGGTCCCCAGATCGGCATTTGCTCCGAACCATGGGCCATGGGATGGGCGGCCGTCTGGAGGCGGGTTGCAGCCGTGAGCATCGCCTCCAAAGTAGCGAGCGGAAACACGCCCATGTTGCGGCGCTTCACAGAGGTGAGGTCGGTGGGCGGCGTCGTCAGGACGGGAGCGACCGGCCCGTGTCCCTTGCCATCGACGCCGTGGCACGGGGCACAAAATTGCCTGAAAGTGTCACGCCCAGCCTGTATAGCGAGCGCGCTGGCGCGTTCATCCCGTGGGTCCTGTGCTGCTGCCGCACCGGAGGCAGCGGCCGCGATGACGCTGAACGGTACAGCGCACATTAACACTCGAATACACGCCGCTGCAGGTACGACCATGTGTTGCCCTCCTTGAAATGTACCGGAGCGCAAGATGAAGACTCTTAGGAGGTCTTATCGTCCGACGTGCGGAGAGGGTTTATGCCTCTAGCGTCACGCCGCGTTAAACTCATTAGATACGGCTGTGGTTTGTCAGCGAAGACGACCACGTATGATTGGTCGAGACTTCAGGCCGCACCTGCGTAGGCCGACCCGAAACGATGGGAAAAGCAGCAATCGTACAGGAGCTTGAGTGCCGCTCTTCGCTCGTGCGCTCGGTATCATCCATTCCCCGAGAGCCACCCTTGAAGCCGTCGCCCGCGCGCCGCTCTGGGCGGGGGTGCTCGTCCTCACGTTTGCCGTCACTACCGGGTGCACCGCGATACTGCTGGAGACAGACGTGGGGCAACTGGCCCTCCTCGACCAATGGGAGCGCACGGCATCCGCGTTCGGCCAGGACATCGACGACATCCAGTACGCCGCGATGGAGGACGCCAGTCAGAATGGCGTCGTCTATGCCGCCGTGAGCTCGTTCGTCAGTGGGCCCTTGTTCACCGTCGGCTTGTCGGTTGCGTGCTTCGTCGTCTTCCGGGCCAGTCGGGCCGCGGGTCGGGTCGCAAAGCGACCCGACGAGCCAGTACTGGCTGGGCGGTCCGTATCTGCGGACCGCCCCGACCCGCCAGTGCTGGCTGGGCGGTCCGCATTTGCGGACCGCGCGGGCGCCGTCACGTACCGGCATGTGCTTGCCGTCGTCGCCCACGCCGGCGTCATCCTGGCGCTGCGACAGGTCATCGCGGTGCCCCTCGCGTACGCGCGCGAAACCCTGGCAAGTCCGATGACGATGGGTATGTTCTTCGGGATGTTGGACGAAGCATCGCTCCCCGCCCGCTTCCTCGGAATCATCGACCTCTTCGTCCTCTGGTGGATTATGGTGCTCGCGGTCGGCATGTCGGTGCTCTACCAACGGCCCGCGCGGCGCCTGGCGGCCGTGTTTGTGGGGGCCTATCTCGCGCTGGCTGTCGTCCTGGCGGTCGCCATGGCCGTGACCGGAGGCACAGTGTGACGCGAAAATCACGGGTCGCGATCGCCGGCGCGGTCCTTGTCGCGGCCGCCGCCGCCGGCTCGATCTTCTGGTGGCGCAATCCGGATCGTCCCAGCGTCGCCGCCGAGACCCTGCGGAAGCGCGACCTCGAGGCCCTCGTTTCGGCATCCGGAAAGATCCAGCCGAAGCGGCAAGTCAATGTCTCCGCCAGTACCATGGGGCGCGTCACCCGGCTCGCCGTGCAGGAGGGGGACCGCGTTCGCGCCGGCCAGTTCCTGCTCGAGATCGATCCGCGATCGCTCGACGGTCAGCTGCAGCGAGGCGAGGCGGGCGTGGCCGCCGCCCGTTCCTCACTGCAGCAGGCGAGGACGGGCGTGGAGCAGGCGCGTGCGACGCTCGGCCTCGCCCGCCAGAACCTCAAGCGGCAGGACGAGCTGTGGAGGGAGGGGCTGACCACGCGTGAATCGCTCGAGCGCGCGCAGAACGAGGTCGACGTGCGCGAGGCGGAGCTGAAGGCGCGCGAGCAGGAGATCCAGACCCGCGAGGAGCAAGTCAAGCAGGAACAGGCGAGTCTGGCCACGACCCGTTACAACCTCAGCCAGGTCATTATCTCGTCGCCCATGGACGGCATCATTACGCGGCGCAATATCGAGGAGGGCGAGAACGTCATGGTCGGCACGATGAACAACGCCGGGACGGTCCTGCTCACGGTCGCCGACATGTCGGTCATCGAAGCCGAAGTCGAGGTCGACGAGACGGACATTCCCGCCGTGACGCTCGGCCAGGTGGCGCGGGTCACGATCGACGCCGTGGCGGACCGGACATTCCGCGGCCGTGTCACGGAGATTGGCAACAGCCCCATTCAGACGGGGACCGCGGAGGCCGGCACGCCGCAGGCAACCAACTTCAAGGTCGTCATCACCCTGGAGGAAGAGGTCCCCGACGTGCGCCCGGGCTTCACGTGCACGGCGGAGATCACCACCGCGACGCGCCGGAACGTGGTGTCGGTGCCCATCCAGGCGGTCACCGTACGCGAAATGCTGTACGACCCGCGGGGCACGCTGGTTCACCCGCCGCCGCCCCCGAGGCCAAGCCGTTTCCGGCTGTTCGGGCGACCCGCGATCGAGTCGAGCGTTGCCGCCGCCGAACCGCCGGCCGGCCATACGCGGATGGAAACCGAGGGCGTCTTCATCCTCCGCGACGGGGGCGCCGTCTTCCAGCCGATCAAGGTCGGTATCGCGGGCGAGCGCTACTTTGAAGTGCTGTCAGGTGTCACGGAGAACGACCAGGTCATTACGGGGCCGTTCACTTCGGTGCGCGAGCTGGCCGACGGATCGTCGGTGAGACTCCAGGAAACGCCGGTCACCACGCGCTAGGGCGGACCTTTCCGCCTCCGCCACGGCGCCAAGCGCGGAGGAGGGCAGGTCCGCTCCCGGGAACATGCATCAGATCCTCGAATCGGTCGCCATCGCGCTGCGGTCCATCTGGGCCAACAAGCTGCGCTCCTTGATGACCGTCCTCGGCAACATCGTGGCCGTGACGTCGATTGTGACGGTCGTGTCTCTGATTCAGGGGATGAATGCAATGGTCTCCCGGGCCATCGTCACCGACGTCGGCGCCGATTCGTTCACGATCCAGCGGCGCCCGCCGATGCGCACGGCCGAGGACGAGGAGCGAACCCGGAATAATCCGCGGGTGACTCTCGCCGAGGCGGATGCGATCCGGCGGTTCAGCCCGACCATAGGCTCGGTGATGGCACAGGCCCAGCGCCGAGGAACCATCACCTACCGCGATGACGTGCTCGACGGTGTGCAGATCCAGGGGGTGACGAGCGACTACCTCGACTTCGCCGCGTTCGATGCCGAGCGCGGCCGCATGATGAGCGCGAGCGAAGTCGAACGCAACCAGCCGGTCGTGCTGCTGGGATGGGACGTCGCCGAGCAGCTGTTTGGCGGGGTGAACCCGCTCGACCGAATCATCAAGATCCAAGGCGTGCACTTCCGCGTGGTCGGCGTGAGCGAGAGAAAGGGCGGCGTGTTCGGCGCGTCAATGGACGGGTTTGCGGTGATACCGCTCGGAGGCCACATGAAGCTGTTCGGCGCGCGGCAGTCGCTCGCACTCATGGTGAAGCCCGCATCGCCTGCGCTCCTCCCGCTCGCCATCGACGACGCCACCGTCGCGCTGCGCGTGGCGAGGCGACTCAAGCCGAGCGAGCCGGATGACTTCGGCATCTTCACGTCCGATACGCTGCTTGGCATCTACCGCCAGGCCACGACCGGCATCTTTGCCGTCCTCGTCGGAGTGGTTGCTTTGTCGCTGCTCGTCGGCGGCATTGTCATCATGAACATCATGCTGATGGTGGTCACCGACCGGACGCGAGAAATCGGCCTGCGCAAGGCGGTCGGGGCTCGCCGGAAAGACATCATGTCACAGGTGCTCACCGAATCCGTCACGCTCTCGACGTCCGGCGGGCTGGCCGGCACCCTGCTTGGGTACCTCGCGGCCCAGGGGATCGCCGCCGCGACCCCGCTCCCGGCGCGGCTCGAGCCGTGGTCGGTGGCGCTCGGGATCGGCATCACGGCGGCGGTGGGTCTCTTCTTCGGCGCGTACCCCGCGTCACGCGCCGCCCGTCTCGACCCCATCGAGGCGCTCGGGAGGGAATAGGAATAAGGGTGCGGCGGTGCGATGGTGCGATAGTGCGATGACATCACGAGGGAAGAGATTCGCGTGTTCTTAGGTCGCCTTCGCGAAATGGTCATCCTCGCGCTTGATGCGTTGCGCGCCAACACGCTGCGCTCCGCCCTAACCATCCTCGGCGTCGTCATCGGCATCACGGCCATTGTCGGGATGACATCGCTTATCCGCGGCTTCGACCAGTCGCTGCGCGAAAGCATCCGGACGCTCGGCCCGAACACGATCTTCGTGGCGAAGTTCAGCGGCGTCAGCCTGGCGGCCGGCAATGCGTTCGCCGAGCTGCTTCGCCGTCCCAATCTGACCGTGGACGATGCGACGGCCATCAAGAAGCTGGCGCCGTCGGCAGGAATCGTCGACATCTGGCTGGGTGCGGGCGGACCGCCGACTCAGACTCGCGTGTTCTATCGAAACGACCGCACGAAGCTCCTGGCCGTGCTCGGCGCGACGGAGAACTTCACGAGGATCAACTTTCTCGAGCTGCAGGCGGGCCGCTTCTTCACCGAAGGCGAGGTCTCGCGCCGGCGCCACGTCGTCGTGCTCGGCCAGACCCCGTACCAGGCGCTCTTCGGCCAAGCGGCCCTCGAGGCCGTCGGCAAGAAAGTCCGAATCGGACCCGTGGAGTACACGGTCGTCGGGGTCGTCGGCAAACGGCCGTCCGCCGGCGGGTTTGACCTGGGCCAGGATGATTTCGTCGTCATTCCTGAAACGACCTATCGCAAACAGTTTGGCATCCAGGTCTTCACCCGCGGAAACCTCACGCACCAGAGCGTGCTGATTGCCGTGGCGCCGCGCGGTGACGGAGTGCGGCGGTCGCTCCTCGCGGAAGTCGAAGAGATCATGCGGATCCGGCACAGCCTCACACTGGATGACCCCAACGATTTCGACCTGGTGACACAGGATGCGGCGCTGGAGGTGTGGGACCAAGTCAGCCAGGCGACCTTGCTGACGCTGATCGCAATTTCGTCGATTGCCTTGATGGTCGGCGGGATCGGCGTGATGGCGATCATGACGATCTCGGTGACCGAGCGTACGCGCGAGATCGGCCTGCGGAAGGCGCTCGGGGCACGGAGGCCGGATATTCTCTTTCAGTTCCTGGCCGAGGCCGTGATGCTGACCTCGCTCGGCGGCGTCCTTGGCATCGCGCTCGGGAGCGCCATCGGCGTCACCGTCAGCCTCGCGACCGGCTTTCCGGTATCGCTCCCCTGGTGGTCGTTCGCGATCGGCCTTGGATTCTCCGCCGCCGTGGGCATCGTCTTTGGGATGGTCCCGGCTATTCGCGCCGCGCGGCTCGATCCCATCGAGGCGCTACGGCACGAATAGCCGCGACCCTAGCTTTCCTTCTCGCCCGTCCGGATGCGGTGGCTTTCGAGCACCGGCAACACGAAGACGCGCCCGTCACCAATCTCGCCGGTCCGCGCCGCCTCCATGACCGCCTTGATCGCCTCGTTGGTAATCGAGTCCGGCACGACGATCTCGATCTCCATCTTCGGGAGCAGGCTGACGTTGTACTCCTTGCCGCGGTAGATCGCGGTGTGACCCTTCTGCTTGCCGTGGCCGCGCACCTCGGTCACGGTCATGCCCGCGATGTTCAGCTTGGCCAGGGCATCCTTGACGTCGTCCACCTTGTTGGGGCGGACGATACTCTTGATCAGCTTCATGGCGTTCCCTCCAATATGCCTGGCAGCCGGCTCACCTCCCGTGACCGCGTGATGACGTCCCGCCGAGTTGAAGATACGCTTCCTCACCGTGCTGAGTGATGTCGAGGCCGGCGCCTTCATCCGCAGCCGTCGCGCGCAGCGGAATCACGAGGCCGATCAGCTTCAACAGGATGAAGCTCATCACGCCGCTGTAGACGATCGCGGCGGCGACAGCGGTGGCCTGGACGAGCAGCTGGCCCGGATTGCCGAACAGCAGCCCGTCGGCCACGCCGTTGAAGGCCTTCTCGGCGAAAACACCCGTCAGCAGCGCGCCGGTTGCGCCGCCAACACCGTGCGCCGCTACGACGTCCAGGGAGTCATCCAATGCGGTCTTCGCACGGATCATCATGGCGAGGTAGCTCGGCACCGCCGCAATCCCGCCAAGGAGGATCGCGCTCATCGGGCTGATGAATCCGGCGGCGGGCGTCACCGCGACCAGGCCCACGACAATCGCCGTTGCAGCACCCACTGCCGTCGGCCTGCCTGAGCGAAACATGTCGAGGAAGCTCCAGACGACAAGCGTCGCCGCCGGGGCCAGCATCGTCGTCACGAATGCCAGACCGGCGATGTTGTTGGCCGCCAACGCGCTTCCCGCGTTAAACCCAAACCAGCCAAACCACAGGAGGCCGGCGCCGAGCAGTGCGAACGGCACGTTGTGCGGAAGCAGGGACGATGACGGGTATTCCTGGCGCTTGCCGACCACCAGCGCCGCCACCAGTGCCGCGACGCCCGCGTTGACGTGCACGACGGTGCCACCCGCGAAATCGAGCGCCCCCATGTCCGCCAGCCACCCGCCGCCCCACACCCAGTGGGCAATCGGCGCATACACGGCGAGCGCCCAGAGGGATATGAACGCCATGTAGGCTGAAAACCGCATGCGCTCCACAATCGCGCCCGAGATCAGCGCGGCCGTGACGATGCAGAAGGTCGCCTGGAACGCCATGAAGAGGACGTGCGGGATCGTCCCCTTCGCCTCGATGCCGACGCCAGCCAGCCAGGCGTTCGACAAATCACCGATCCAGTTGTTGCCCGTCGTAAACGCCAGCGAGTAGCCGACGAAGGCCCAGAGCACGCCCACGAGCCCCAGGGAGGTGAAACTCATCATGATGGTGTTGAGGGCGTTCTTCGAGCGAACGAGGCCGCCGTAGAAGAAGGCCAGCGCCGGGGTCATGAGC
>JACPPO010000040.1 GCA_016190945.1 Acidobacteriota bacterium
CATACGCTGAGCCCATCGAAACAGCTCCTCGGTTCGGCAAACCCGACCCAGGCCGCCTGGTGCCGAGGCGCCGCACCTTGGACGGCTTTGCCCTCGAACCCGGTTGCGTCGAAGGCATGGCGCTGCAGTCGCTCGAGGCCGGTACCGTCCTCAACGTGGTCACGCGACACTCTGGCTATCGTGTGGTTGTATTGGACCCTGTGCGGCAGCGCGTGCTCGTGACTGGTGGTCGGCTGTTCCCAGAGAGTATCGAGGTGCGCTTCGAAGGCGCGACCGCTGGTGGCAGTATGCTGAAGATCGGGTGGATCGGCACCGGTCTCCGGCTTGAGATGTCGAAGGGTCTTGAGCGGATCACGACCTCGCGCGTACGGTCCGTCACGATTGAAAGCGTCCCGCCGGTCGGTTCCTCGCTCCTGACTTTGTAAGAGAGTTCCCACCGGTAACCGTTCAGCAACTCCGCACGTGAAGGAGTCGAGACGCTTTGACGCTGGTCTAGCGCCGCTCGGCCGTCCGCTCGTTCCGCAGGTTGTGATTCGCGAGACAGGTGCGGAAAATGGCCACCCCCCCAATTCAGCCGCGGCCAGCTTGGGATTGCTGCGGCCCACCGTCAGGTTCCACCCCTGAAGCCGCTGGTGTCGATCAGGGCGCCCAGGGTGACCAGAGATCCCGGTGACGTCTGAACGGGCGAAGCACCGGGTTCACTTCCCGGACCCCCCCACCTAATAATGGGACGCATGCCCAAAGCGTCGGCCGGCCCCGTTCGTCTTGGTTCCGACGTCCTGCTCGGCTCGCAGCGCCTCCGTGGCGCCCGCGTGGGCATCGTCTGCAATCATGCATCGGTCGACCACGCTTTCCGCCACATCGTCGACCGGCTCATCGAGGCCCCCGGCGTGCACCTGGCGGCCATCTTCGGCCCTCAGCATGGATTCCGGTCCGACGTGCAGGACAACATGATCGAAACGCCGCATCACGACGACGCGGCCCGGCGGGTGCCGGTGTATTCGCTGTACAGCGACACCCGCGAGCCGGCCGCCGAGATGCTCCGAGAGATCGACATCCTCGTGATCGACCTCCAGGACATCGGGGCACGTATCTACACCTACATCTACACGATGGCGAACTGCCTGCGCGCCGCAGCGCGACACGGCATTCCGGTCGTTGTGTGCGATCGGCCGAATCCGATTGGAGGCCTCCAGGTCGAGGGCGCCGCCCTGAGGACGGGATTCGAGTCCTTCGTCGGCCAGTTTCCGATCCCGATGCGCCATGGCATGACGATTGGCGAGCTGTCCGCGCTCTTCAACGAGCATTTCGCCATCGGGGCTTCGCTCGAGATCGCCACGATGGAACGCTGGCACCGCCGGCTCTATGCGGACCAGACCGGATTGCCCTGGGTGATGCCATCACCAAACATGCCGACGCTCGATACGGCGATCGTCTACCCCGGCACGGTGCTCTTCGAAGGGACCCTGCTCTCAGAGGGACGCGGCACGACGCGCCCATTCGAGCTCGTGGGTGCGCCGTGGATTGACGCCGACACGTTTGCGGCGGCGATGAACGCGCTCGAGCTTCCGGGGGTGCATTTCAGGCCCGCCGTCTTCCAACCGACCTTCCAGAAGCACGCGCGGCAAACGTGCGGCGGCTGCCAGATTCATGTCATCGATCGTGACGACTTCCGGCCGGTCAGGACGGGGGTGGCGCTCATCGACATGTTCCGCCGGTGTGATCCGGCCCGGTTTGCCTGGAGGCCGCCTCCCTACGAGTACGAACATCACAAGTCACCCATCGACATCCTGGCTGGATCGAACGCGCTCCGTGCGGATATCGAAGCGGGCAGGCCGCTGCAGGACCTCGTGGGGCGTTGGCGAGAAGACCAAGACGCGTTCATGCGGATACGCGAACCGTATCTACTGTACTGAACGTCCTCAGGATCGGGTCTTGGCGATCCCCGGCGCCTTCATCTCCTGCGCCATGACCGGCTCCAGATGGTGCGCCGTCAGATGGGCCTTCAGCAGCTCGAATGCCTCCCGCGGTGTGTTCGCGCGCTGAAGTAGGCGGGTGTCGTTCGTGCCTATCGCTCCCCATTCCAGCATGGGGTCGAGATCGAGGATGCGGTTCCAGTACTCCGCGCCGTACAGGATGATCTGAATCTGCTTGGCGAGCTTTTCGGTCTGCATCAGCGTGAGAATCTCGAACAGCTCGTCGAGCGTGCCGAAGCCCCCTGGGAAAATCACGAGCGACTTGGCCAAATAGGCAAACCAGAACTTCCGCATGAAGAAGTAGTGGAACTCGAAATGCAGGCCCTCCGTGATGTAAGGATTCGCTCCCTGCTCGAACGGGAGCTTGATGTTAAGGCCGATCGTCTTTCCCCCGGCCTCTTTCGCGCCTCGGTAGGCCGCCTCCATGATGCCGGGGCCGCCGCCGGACGTCACCACGAAGCGATGGTGCGCGGATCCGAGCGCGAGCGACCACTCGGTCAGCAGCGTGGCCAGCTCGCGGGCGTCTTCGTAATACCGCGACCACTCCACCGCTTTTCGTCCCCGCACTACGTGCTCATCCGATTCGGCCCCTTCGCCGCCGGCGGGGCCGCGCATCAAGCGCGCAAGCGCCTGCTCGGCATGCTCGCGGCTGTGGATCCGCGCTGAGCCGAAAAAGACGACGGTGTCCTGGATGTTCTGCGCCTTGAACCGGTCCAACGGCTCGAGGTATTCGGCCAGTATCCGGAGGGGCCGGGCTTCTTCACTGTCGAGAAATTCGCGATCGAGATAGGCGAGCGGCTGCATCCAGCGATTATCAAATGCAAAATGCCAAATGCGAAATGCAAATCGCCTCTACTGCTGTTAGTGTTCTATGGCCCATTTGGCATTTTGCTTCGGCCTGTATCTCTTATGCGCGAATTCGCTCATAGTCTCGTCATCAACGCCCCACCGGCGGCCGTCCTGGACGCGTTTTTCGACGCCGAGGCGCTGGCCGTGTGGTGGCAGGTCTCTCGCGCGGTCTGCATTCCACGGCCGCTCGGCAGCTATGCCGTCGAGTGGGAACCGACCGAGTGGCGCGATGACATACTGGGGCGGCTCGGCGGCGCATTCCATGGCACCGTCATGGAGTTCAGGCCAGGACGCGAGTTCTTCCTGGCCGATGTCTACTGGCTGCCACCTGAAGGCGATCCAATCGGCCCCATGGCGTTGACGGCCACCTGCACAGCGCAGGGCGACCGCACCCTGCTGCACGTGCGTCAATCGGGATATGACAAGAGCAGCCCGCGATGGACGCGGTATTACGACATCGTGTCAGCCGGCTGGATGCCCGCGCTCAACGCGTTGAAGAAGTATCTGGAAGATCGCTGGGCATGACAATCACAGTCTGGTTGGAGAACGCCGTGCAGGATGCGGAGCGTCGGGGGCTTTCCGCCTTGCGGCCGCTGCTGGAAACGCTCGCGCGTTCCACGTCAGCGTTGAGGACCGGCGACTGGAACTTCGACGCCAGCGGCGAGTTGGACGAACTCAAGGGTCCGGATGCCCGCTGAGCCGCGCACGATTACGGAGCTGGCGCGGGCACTGCAAGCGCGGGAGCTGACGGCCCAGGCGGTCACCGAACGATGCCTCACTGCCATTGCCGAAGGTAATCCGTCGCTGAACGCGTTCATCAGGGTGCTGGCAGGCGCGGCGCGCGAACAGGCGCGGCGGGCTGACGCTGAAATGGTGGCGGGACGGTTTCGCGGACCGTTGCACGGCGTCCCGGTCTCGCTGAAAGATCTGATCGATCTCAGCGGCACGACGACGACCGCTGCATCCCGTGTGCGTCAGGGGCACCTGGCGACGAGGGACGCGACGGTCGTGACGCGCCTCCGTGAGGCAGGCGCGGTGCTCATCGGCAAGACGAACCTCCACGAGTTCGCCCTTGGCACCACGAATGAGGACTCCGCCTTCGGACCAGCCCGGCATCCACTCGATCGCAGCCGGTCGCCTGGCGGGTCCTCAGGCGGATCGGCCGTGTCGGTGCTGGCCGATATGGCGTACGCGTCGATTGGAACCGACACCGGCGGATCCATTCGAATACCGGCGGCGGCCTGCGGCCTCGTGGGGCTCAAGCCCACCATCGGCGAAATCCCGACCGACGGCGTGGTGCCGCTGAGCGGCACGCTCGATCACGTCGGTCCGTTGTGTCGATCCGTCGAAGACGCCCGGATCCTGTACGACGTCCTCCGTGGCGCGCCGACGGCACAAGGGATGCGGCCGCGGGATGCGCGGGGACTCCGCCTCGGTGTGTTGCGCGACTATTTCCTGGCGCTGCTCGATCCGCAAGTGGGGACAAGCTTCGAGAGCGCGTGCGCGCGTCTGCGGGAGGCTGGCATCGAGCTTCATGATGTCGCCATCCCACACGCCGAGGACGTTGCGCCGATCTACCTGCACATCGTCCTGTCGGAGGCCGCGGCGTACCATGCGAAGACGCTCGAGAGCCGCGCCGATGACTACACAGCGAACGTGCGGTTGCGACTCGAGATGGGCCGCTACATCCTCGCGGAAGACTATGTGCGGGCGCTGCGCGGCCGCGAAGTGCTGATGCACGAGGTGGATGCGGCGCTGACGGGCAGCGACGCCCTGCTGCTGCCGTCCGTGCCGATACCCGCCCATAAGATCGGCGTGACAACGGTTCGCCTCGGCGGGTCAGACGAGTCGGTCCGGAACGTCACGCTGCGACTGACGCAACTCTTCAATCTGACGGGTCATCCCGCGATCACGGTTCCCTGCGGCAGCACGCCGGAAGGATTGCCGATTGGCGCGCAGATCGTCGGCTATCGAAGCCGCACGGACGCGCTGCTCGAGGTGGCGCGGGCCGTCGAGCCCTGCCTGGATCCCGGAACGTCGCCTTGAGAGTCGCTGACCTCTTGATCGCCCCTCTGTTTCACGCGTGGGAACGCCGCCTCGCGTCAGTCAGCAAGGACCGCAGGGTGCGGCCCTTCGAGTGGGGCCTCGAATGGATCTCCGCCAACGGACACGTCGTTCTCGGACCCGAGGATCGCGTCCGCACATGGGTGGCGGAGGTGATGTCCGACACCGGCGCGTTTTTCGACGCCCCACCCACCAGTGACTATCGGTTCGAACAAGCACCGTTCATGGAGCGACGCAGGGGCGAAGCGGGAACACTGCGATTTCCGAGCGGGCTCCTCACGCCGCACGCGGAGAACAACACGGTGGAGGCGAGATGGTTTCCGTCGCCGGGCGAGCCGCCCGTCGGAGAACAGGGTCCGCGCGGCCGCGCCGTGGTCGTCCTGCCGCAGTGGAATTCCGATGCCGAGGGGCATATCGGCCTATCGCGCCTGTTGGCTCGCTTCGGACTATCGGCCCTGCGCCTGAGCCTGCCCTACCACGATGCCCGCATGCCGGCCGAATTGACCCGTGCCGACTACATCGTGAGCTCGAACATCGTGCGGACTATTCAGGTATGCCGTCAGGCGGTGCTCGACGCGCGGCGCGCGATCGCGTGGCTGGCGCTCCAGGGATATGAGCGCATCGGCATCCTCGGCACGAGCCTCGGTTCCTGTCTGGCCATGCTGACCACGGCACACGAGCCGCGCATCCGCGCGCAGGCGCTCAACCACGTGTCGCCCTGGTTCGCCGATGTCGTCTGGCGGGGGCTTTCTACGCAGCACGTGCGTGAGGGGCTCAGCGGCCATATCGACTTGCAGCGGCTCAGAAACCTGTGGCGCCCCATCAGTCCGTGCTCCTACTTGGACCGGGTGGGTCATGCGCGGACGCTCCTGATCTACGCACGATACGACCTGACGTTTCCGGTCGATCTGTCCAGAGCGCTTGTTGAGGAATTTCGAAGTCGCGAGGTACCGCACGAGGTTGCAGTGCTGCCATGCGGCCATTACAGCACCGGATTCGCGCCTTTCAAGTTCCTTGACGGATATCAGCTGACGCGGTTCTTACGGCGGAACCTGTAGCTAACGAAAAACGCGTAGGTCGAAAGTCAAAGGTCAAAGGTTAAATCATGTCCTGCTCTTCGCCTTTCGACCTTCGACCTACGAGAGACTGTTAGAATCAGACGTCAGCCGGCAGCAATTGCGGCTCGCCGAGGCCAAGCGGCCGCAACGACTCCGCGACCTCCTGGTAGTCCCCGACGACAAGGGTGAGGGCCCGCGCTGGGTCAATGTATCGCTCGGCGGCCCTGATGACGTCAGCCGCCTCGACGGTATTCACTCGCGGCACAAACTCCTCGAAGTAGGTATCGGGAAGCCCGTACAACGCAAGCTGCGCAACCGATCGCGCGACCTGCTGTGCCGTCTCGAAGCCGCGCGGATACCCGCGCGTGAGCGAGGCTTTGGCGAGAAACATCTCGCGATCGGAAGGGGGCCGTGAACCCCTGATGCCGTGGAGCTCGGCCAGACAGTCGCTGATCGCGTCTGCGGTTGACGCGGTGTGGACACTGGCCTGCAGCGAGAACGGTGCAATCCCGCGGCGCCAGTCGAACTCGGTTCGCGCGCCGTAGGTGTATCCCTTCTCTTCCCGCAGCTTCAGGTTGAGCCGGCTGACGAACTGACCGCCGAGTACCGCGTTCATCACAAGCAACGCCGGGTAGTCCGGCGTGTTCCGCCGCGCCGAAAGGTGCCCGATTCGTAGTTCCGACTGTGGTGCTGCCTCGCGCGGCACTACAGCCAGGCGTGTCGGCGACGCGGCCTGATCGGCGTCGGGGACGGCGCACACATCGACTGGCGTCGATACTTCCGGCCACCCCGAAAACGCCCCGTCCGCCAGCCGCAGGAGCCCGTCATGCGACAGCGGCCCGGCGACGATCATCGTGGCGCGCGACGGCCGGAACCGCGCGGCGTGGAAGGCCGCCACGTCTTCGCGTTTCAGGGCGCCAAGGGCCAACGCGTTTCCTATCGGCAGATGCCCGTAGGGATGCTCGCCGTACATGAGCCGCAGGAACGCGCGCTCGGCGACGGCGGGAGGCAGATCCTTCAGCTGGCGCAGGCGATCGAGACGCAGCTGCCGTACGCGATCGAAGTCACTTTCGCGCAAGCTTGGCCGAATCAGAAGGTCGGCCAGCAGGGACGCACCGCGCGCCGCAAATCGCGAGAGGGTCGTCAGGGAAAAACACATCGCGTCGGCGCCGACGTCGACGTTGTACTCCGCGCCGATCCGGGCAAAGCCTTCCGAGACCTCAATCGCGTTCAAGGAGCCGGTGCCCTCGTCGACCATGTCGGCCGTGATTCCCGCGAGCCCTTCCCGGCCCCGTGGGTCCGCCACCGCGCCACCGTCAACCTGTACAACCATGGTGACAACGGGCACCGTGTGGTGCTCGACGGTCCGCACCTGCAGTCCGTTGTGAAGCGTATGCCTGGCGACAAAAGGAAACCTGAACGCCGGATCGGACCCGACGTCCGGCAGACGCGAGCGATCCGCGCGCATCAGGAGACGAACACCGGCTCCGCGCCCGGAAGTGCTAGCTGGTGTTGCCCGCGCGGAACCACGCTCAGGATCACGCGCTGATTAGATCCGAGGAAGCGGCCTGCAGCGTCCCGCACGGTGGGGGTCGTGGCCTCGCGGTAGCGCGATAGGTCGGCCTGAAAAAACCCCGGGTCGCCGCGAAGCACGTTATACGCGTTCAATTGGTCGGACTTTCCGCCAAACCCGCCGATCGTCTGGAGGCGATACAGGAAATGAGCCTCCGCTTGGGCGCGGGCACGCTCCATTTCGCTCTCGGACGGCCCAACCTCCGTCATCTGTCGCAACTCCACGTCGATCATCGCCGCAATGTCGGTCAGAGACTGTCCCGGTGCGGCGGTGGTCACCAGGAGAAAGAAGCCCGCGAGCTCACGGGAGCTCTGGTATGCCGACACGTCGAGCGCGACGCGGCGCTCATACACCAGCGTGCGATAGAGGCGCGAGGTCTTGCCGTTGGCGAACAGGTCCGCGAGCAGATCCAGCTCGGCATCGCCCTCACCGAACATGTGGGGCGATAGCCACGCCATGTACAGCCGCGGCATCTCGACCCGGTCTTCGAGCACAAGCCGCACCTCCCGGGTGAGCGCCGCGGTGCCGCCAACGGGCGCAGGACGAGGACCGGGCGGCAGTTCTCCGAAATACCGTTCGGCCAGATCGAACGCCGATCCGGTCTCGATGTCGCCGGCGAGGGTCAGCGACGCGTTGGCGGGGTGATAGTAGGTGCGAAAAAACGCCTGCACGTCTTCCAGACGCATGGCGCGGAGGTCGTCCGCGGACCCTATCGGGAGCCAGTGGTAAGGGTGATCATCCGGAAAGAGCGCGGCCGCAATCGCTATTAACGCGACGCCATAGGGCCGGTTCTCGTAATTCTGGCGCCGCTCGTTGAGGACAACGTCGCGTTGGGTCTCGAAGCGCGCCGGCGTGAGCGCCGGCAGCAGATAACCCATGCGATCCGACTCCATCCACAGGGCCAGGTCGATGGCGCTCGTCGGCACGACCTCCCAGTAGTTCGTACGGTCGGTATTGGTCGATCCGTTGAGGACCCCGCCCGCCTCCTGCAGCGGTGGAAAGTAGCCGGCATTGTGGTGCTCGGACCCTTCGAACATCAGGTGCTCAAAGAGGTGGGCGAAACCGGTCCGTCCGGGCCGCTCGTCCTTCGACCCGACGTGATACCAGATGTTCACCGCGACGATCGGGACGTGGTGGTCTTCGTGGACGATGACGTCGAGGCCGTTGGCGAGCGTTCGCTTCGTGAAAGAGAGCGCGATCTCGGTCACCCAGTGATCTTATGCCGACTCTCAGGCTCTGCCGGCAGTCGCGGGGGGCAGCACGAGACGGCGCAGGCGGCCGCTCGCGTAGTCAATTAGGAGTACGACACCAAGCGTGAGAAGGAGAGCGGTGAACAGATGTTGATACTGCAGCAGCTGCAGGTAGCCCAGCAGGTGAAACCCGATGCCGCCCGCGCCGACGAACCCCATGATGGACGACGCCCGCACGTTGTACTCAAAGACGAAGAGCAGTTGGCTCAGAATCTGATTCGCGGCCTCTGGCAGAAGCGCGAATCGCGTGAGTTGAACGCGATTGCAACCGACGCTCCACACCGCGTCCACGACTTCGCTGTCCACGCCCTCGAACACCTCGTACAAGAGCTTGCCAAGGTACCCGAGCGTGTAGGCGGCAATGCCCATGGCGCCGGCTGCCGGACCGAGCCCGAACGCCACGACAAAGACGACCGCCCACAGCAGCGCGGGAACAGTCCGCACACCGGCCAGCAACAGCCGTACGGGCCCCGTGATTGGCTGACCGAAAATCGTTCGGGTGGCGAGAATCGCCAGCGGGAGGGCGCCGATGAAGCCCAGCACCGTTCCCACGTAGGCAATCTGCAGCGTCTCGAGCATCGCATCGAACAGTGTGGCCAACGGCTGCGCGCTCGGCGGGAAGAGCTCACGCACGAACACTGCGGCGTTGACAGCCCCGCGGCGAAGCTGCGGTCCATCGAGCAGGCCAAGGTCCGCCATCATCGCCAGCGCAAGGCTTGCGAGAGCTGCCGTCGTGATGATGAAAACCGGAGGTCGGCGCGCGCTCATCGACCCATCAAGGTCATGACCGAGGCCAGCGTGAAGACATTCGCCGCGCCCTCATGGATCTTGCGGCCGTCGCGCAGGACCACGACGCGGTCGCCGTATTCGGCGACCAGCTCGACTTCGTGCGACGTGACCAGGAAGGTCACGCCCGTTCGCGCGATGCTGGTGACGATCTCCAGCATCTCTCTCGTGGTAAGCGGATCGAGCTGTGAGACGAACTCGTCAGCGAGCACGAGCCTTGGATGCTGCATGAGCGCCCGCGCGATCGCCACCCGCTGCCGTTCGCCTCCGCTGAGGTTGAAAACCCGCTCCTCGGCTTTCGACCGGATGCCCAGCGATTCGAGCGTCGCGAGCGCCTCCTCGCGGAGCCCAGCGGGAAACGTTCCGATGAGAGAGGCGAGCGTGCCAACGTGACTGAGCGTGCCGATCAGGACGTTGTCGACGACCGTCATGTTGCGGACGAGTCCGAGGTTCTGCGGAATCCACGCGACCGACCGCCGCAGCGCGGCCCCGGACCGCGGGTCCGGGGCGCCACGGACCCGCTCGCCGAACAGCGAAAGCGTACCTGCGGTCGGCGGCACAAGCCCCTTGATCACCTTTAGTAACGTGCTCTTTCCACTGCCGCTTGGACCGAGAATCATGCAGATCGATCCGGGCGTGACTGCGAGATCGATTCC
>JACPPO010000038.1 GCA_016190945.1 Acidobacteriota bacterium
AGCTCGGAGGTCGCGATCCACAACGACGATTGCTCGCTCTCTCGGGTACCCATCGCCATGCGCAACAGTGTAGTACGACGGATCGATCGTGTCGATCCCTAACTCAGACTTTCACCACGGGCTGCTAGCCCGAAACTGTAATCATACGCCTTTTTGAGCTTGTTCGGCACGGGCAGGCCTCGGGAGCGCAGCGCGTCCGTCAGATTGTCATTCTGCATGTCCCCGTTGCCATATTCGGTCGCGAAGTAGACCGCGAACGTGTTGCCGCCATCCTTCGGCACGAAGTGCAACTGGACTCCGCCGGTCTCCGCTTCGGCGCTGGTGCCGCCCACCTCGATGCTCACTTCCTGCACGCTCGCCCTGTTGGTGTGGTAGCCGACGTTGGCCCCCCTTTCCTGGGGGCTGTCGAAACTGATGCCGGCCACGAGGTTCCTGTTGTCTTCTGTACCGCCGTGGATTGTGAACCCTCTACTCCCCTGGTTAATGCCGCCGACATCCTGCCTGTCGTTCGTAAGCGTCGCCCCCGGAATCAGCGAGGCATAGGATGAGGCGCTCTTGCCGAACGGGAGCGTATCCAGGACTTCGCGCGAGAACGTCTTCTGTTGGACGACGTTCTGGATGTCCACCACTGGGCTCTCGGCGGACACCGAAATCGTTTCCTCGAGCGACCCCACTTGCAGGTCAACATTCACCGTCGCCGTGAAGTTCGCCGTGAGCTCAAGACCTTCCCGCTTGACCGTGCTGAAGCCTGGCAGGGTGAACGTGACGGTATAGAGGCCCGGGCGCAAATCGACAATCCGGTACAGGCCCTGGCTGTCGGTCACGACGGTGCGAACCTTTTCGATCAGGGCGGGACTGGCGGCTTCCACCGTGACGCCGGGCAGCACCGCGCCCGTCGTGTCTTTCACCACCCCCGCGATGGCGCCGCTCCCCAGGGTCTGCGTCCACGCGGCGGCCGGCCAGAGCAGGAGACTCGACACGATCACAAGACTGGCGACGTGCCAATGCGCCTTCATCGCTCCTCCTAATTTTTTAAGGCCTCTCGCGCGAATCCCGATGCCGGGGTTCGTCCCCTGTGACGCTCGCACCAGCCACGCCAGAACGTGGTGTATGGTATACCATTTTGGTGCTGTGTCAATAACGAGCCAGTATCACGGATAAATACTTGAAGTCGAGTATCGGTGTATTGTATACCTTTGTCCATGCAATGTCCGTCTCCGAGGTCTCGGCAATGACCGTAACGGCTCTCGGGGCCGCCCCGCACGACACGCGGGCAACGCGCCTGTGGCGCGGAACGTCCGCCCGGTGGCTGACTTTCGCGACCCTCATCGGCGCACTGATTTGGGTCGCACCTCCACCAGCGTCTGTGGACCCGCGAGGCTGGCATCTGCTGGCTGTGTTCGTGGCGACCGTTATGGCGATCGTGCTACGGTCGTCGCCTGTGGGCGGTCGCGGCGGCATCCTTGCCAGCCCGTGTCAGCCTCGTTCTGGTGTCGATCACTATTTCTCTGGTCTTTCCGCCGACGATCCGATAATTACCCATGCCCAATAAGGACCCCCTCGCCGTTCGCGCAAGCCGCCGCATATTCGATGAGGTGTACGCGCGTCTCAGGACTGCAATCACCACCGGCCATTTCGAGCCGGGCGAACGCTTCGTCGAACGCCGCCTGACCGCTCGGCTGCAGGTGAGCAGGACGCCGCTGCGGGAGGCATTGAAGCGGCTCGAGCAGGAGGGCTTAGTTGTCTGCTACCCGCACCGGGGGTGTTTCGTCCGGGTGCCTTCGTACGAGGAGGCCCGCCAGGCCTACGAAGCGCGACGGGGGGCTGAAGGGATGTCGGGTGCGTTGGCGGCGATCCGCGCCACCGATAGCGAGCTGGCCGCGATCTCGCGGCTGATTCGTGAGGGCCGGCTCGGCCTTGAGGCAGGCGACCGTGAAGGCATGCTTCTTAGAAACAACGAGTTTCACACGCTGCAGGCGCGCGCGGCCCGTAACGTCTTCCTGGAGCAGCAGTTGCAGACGCTGCGGGGGTACTCAGATCTGTTACGCGGGCGTTCGTGGGCGCAAAGCGATCGCGCGTTTCAGGCGCAGCGGGAGCATGAAGAGATCGTCGACGCATTGAACCGCCGCGACGCCGCTTCCGCGCGGGAGCTCAACGAGCAGCATGTGGAAGCGGCTTGGAAGTTCGCCGAAGCTCATCTGAAGGAACGCGAAGGCGCCACCGAGTACGACGCCGCCGCAGCGTCGACGCGTTGACATCACACGCGCCAATGGATCTTGGGCTCTAATCGACCGTTCAGCGCTAGTGATCGGCGGGAGTTACGGCATTGGCGCTGCCGTTCAACTGCTGGCCGAGGATGGCGCAAAGTCACGGTGTTAGCTCGCGACAAGCAGCGTCTCCACAAAGCGGTCGCCGAAGTGCGATCCGCCACCAGGGTGACGGTGCGCGGCGTTGTTGGCGATGCGACGAGGTTCGAAGACGTCGAACGCGCTGTGGCTGCCCGTCGACAGACTTCGGGACATCGACGTGCTCTTCTTCGGCGGTAGCCGGCGCGCTGAGCGAACTCGGGCATAACGAGTCTCTGTTCCATCATCTATGACCAACGAAACACGCGCGACCGCCGCTGTCATCGACTACGTAACACAAACCAGCTTCGACCGCTTCCCGCGCGAGGCCGTATCGCTCGCCAAACAATGCGTCATCGACGGTCTTGGCGTCATCCTCGCGGGCACGGCCGCTCCGGGTACAGGCATCGTTCGCGACTATGTCCGCCGGGGGCGTGAGGCAGTGGAGGCCACTGTGCTCGGCGCCGACCCGTTTTCGTGCCGCGCCGCGTCCGCGGCGCTTGTAAATGCAACGGCGGGACACGCGCTCGATTTCGACGACACGCAGCTCTCCTCGTCGCCCGATCGCACCTTCGGTCTGCTGACGCACCCGACAATTCCCCCGCTGGTTGCGAGTCTCGCAGTTGGCGAGCGCCTGGGCGCCTCGGGTCGGCAGGTGCTCGAAGCGTACCTGGTCGGCTTCGAGGTCGCGTGCAAAATGGCTGAAGCCATCAACCCGACCCATTACCAGAACGGATTCCATACTTCGGGTACCTTCGGCACCTTTGGCGCGATGGTCAGCGCGGCCAGGCTGCTCCGGCTCGGTGCCGACTCGCTCGGTCACGCCCTGGCGATCGCATCGAGCATGAGCTCGGGCATCCGGCTCAATTTCGGCACGATGACGAAACCCCTCCACGTGGGGCGTGCCGCGCAAAACGGCGTCATGGCCGCCGAGTTGGCGGCTGCGGGACACACCGGCGGAAAGGACGCGCTCGACGGCCCGTGGGGGTTCTTTCGCGTGTTCACGCTTGGCGCCGGCTTCGATGCCAACCAGATTGTCGGAGCGCTTGGTAATCCCCCGAGCATCGTGTCACCTGGCGTCTCGCTCAAACCCTATCCATGCGGCAGCCTCGGCCATCCGACCATGGACGCCATGCTGAAGCTGGTGAAGACGAATGATGTGAACCCCGAACAGGTGAAGGCTGTACGAGTACGCGCGGGGTCGAACATCCTGAACCCGCTGCGGTATCCGTTTGCGACCACCGAGCTCGAGGCCAAGTTCTGCCTCCCGTTCATGATGTCGAGCCTGCTGCTGCGCCGCAGAGCCGGCATCCACGAATTCACCGACGAGTTCGTGCAGAGCGCACCGGCGCAGGAGATGATGCGCAAGGTCACGACCGTCCGCGACGCGGCCATCGAAGCGCGCGGCTTCGACAAGATGCGCAGCATCATCGAAGTGGATCTCACCGATGGCCGGACCCTCGTGCAGGAAGCCGACGAGCGCTATCGCGGTGGGCCCGACAAGCCGTTCACCCGGGAGGAGCTCCACGGCAAGTTCACCGACTGCGCAAGCCTGGTGATGCGGGCCGACGTGATTAATGCCGCGCTCGACCACCTCGAGTCGCTGGAGCAGGTACGCGATATCCGGGAGCTGGTCACGTTCTTGACCGCGGGCGTGCTCGAGGGCGAGCCGACGGTTCTGTAGGGGCCTTTCGACTCGGCCAGCCACGCTGAATCCAAGAGACCGGGCCCACGATCCCAACGACTCATGGACCTCGCCTGGATCTCGGTCGCCGCACTCATCATCGCCGTCACCCTCAGCATGGTGACGACGCTCAACGTCGGCATCATCTGTCTGGCGTTTGCATGGATCGTCGGAGTGCTGCTGGGCGGCATGTCGGTCGGCGACATCCTCGACGGGTTTCCCACCCCTCTATTTGTCACCCTGGTGGGCGTGACGCTGCTCTTCAGCATGGCTCGCGGCAACGGGACGCTCGAGCGCGTCACCGAGCGCGCCGTGCGACTGTGCCGCGGTCACACGGGTGTCCTGCCGATCATGTTCTTCTTCCTTGCGCTTGGCCTGTCCACGATCGGGCCGGGCAGCATCGGATCCGCGGCGCTCCTTGCGCCGCCCGCCATGGCAGTTGCGGCGCGGACGGGCATCTCGTTCTTTCTGATGGCCGTGATGATTGGGAACGGCGCACTCGCCGGCAGTCTCTCGCCTTTTTCGCCAACCGGCGTCGTCGCCAACAGCGTGATGGCGCGCATGGGCTTTCCCGGCCTCGAGTGGCAGACCTTCATCAACAACATCCTGGGTCATACGCTCGTCGCCTTCGGCGGATACGCCATCCTTGGCGGACTGAAGCTCTTCGGCTCGCATCAACGCGACGCCGCGGTGGAGGAGCCGCCGAGTCAGGCAATGGAGCCGCGGCACTGGCTCACGATCGCGCTCATTTCCGCGCTGCTCGTGTGCGTGATCTGGTTCAATTTCGAAGTAGGCATGACGGCGTTGACGGCCGCAGCAATCCTGTCGTTCACCAGGGCCGCTGATGAAAAAGACGCCATTCGCGGTATGCCGTGGGGCGTGATTCTCATGGTCACCGGCGTGACGGTACTAATCGAGCTCCTCGAAAAGACACAAGGACTGGACCTATTCACGGACCTTCTCGTGCGCCTCTCGACGGCCGAGACCGTGACCGCCGTCGTTGCATTCGTCACCGGCGTCGTCTCTGTTTACAGCAGCACGTCAGGCGTGGTGTTGCCGGCCTTCCTGCCGACGGTGCCGGGCATCATGGAGCGGCTTGAAGGGCTCGATCCGATAGCGGTGGCCTCCGCGATGAATCTCGGCTCGCATCTCGTGGATCTGTCGCCGCTCTCGACGACGGGTGCGCTGTGCCTGGCGGGAATCCCCGCCGGCGTCGAATCGCAGGGCCTTTTCAACAAGCTGCTCGCGTGGGGGCTCTCGATGACCGTGGTCGGCGCCATCCTGTGCTGGCTGATGTTTGGATAATTCGTACTTGTGGCACTTCAGCGTCGCCCTCTTGACGATCCGAGCGGAGGCACGCCCGCCGCATTGAATCGGGACGATCTGATCGTCGTCGCCGTGCACGATCAATGTGGGCACGTTGATCTTCTTCAGATCTTCAGTGAAGTCGGTCTCCGAGAGCGCCTTGATGCAGTCGTAGGTGCTCTTGTGCCCTGCCTGCATGCCTTGCGCCCAGAACGAGTCGATCAGCCCCTGCGAGGGTTTGGCGCCGGTACGGTTGAATCCGAAAAACGGCCCGCTTGCGAGGTCTCGGTAGAGCTGCGAACGATTCGCAATGGATGCCGCACGGATTCCATGGAGAAGCCGACGAGTACGGCGTCCCTCAGGTCCAGCGCCTCCATGAGCGTGGCGAGGTCGTCTGGGTAACTGTCCATGTCGTTGCCCAACCGGCGCTGACTGGATCGTTCGTGGCTCCGCCGGTCGTGCGCGCGGAAGCCGTGGGAAGCCATATGCAACATCTGCGATTCCCAGCTGTCGGCGTTCAGCGGCCAACTGTAGAGTCCTAACGAGCCCCTGCCTCAGACCGTCGAGCATGTTGAGAACTGATCGGAGAGAGGGATGCGGTCTGAGGCAGGGCCTCGTTAGCTCTCGGCCAATGTGGTGAGCACGTACCCGGTGCCGTGGGCAGTGCGAAGGTACACAGGGCGGTGGGGGTCGTCCTCGATCTTACGGCGCAGCCGCGCGATACAGATATCGACCGACCGCGTCAGCGGTACGTCCCGGAATCCCCACACGGCCTGCAGCAATTCATCCCGGGTGACGAGGCGCGACGCCCGCTCCGCCAGGTACCGAAGGACCTCGATCTCGCGTGTGCTGAGCCCAAGGTCGCGGCTGTGCCAGGGGGGAGGACGGAGCCGCATACGGGCCCTTCCGTCAACCAGGCGCGAAAACCCCGTTCATAGTTCCTATCGTCCGTGGACGCGGTCTATGACGCCGAGAACACCAAGTCCACCGGAGTGGCCAATCGACTCATAGCCCAGACGAACCGGCCGCAGGCGGAGGCTTCTGGTCGAACGAGGCCGGTTCGGACGCTGGCGTTGACGGCGCCAGGTGCTGGCGGCAGACCGCTCCCCGAGCGCGGCCGAGGATCAGTAATCGAACAGCCGCGTGAACTTGACGATGAAGGATCGCCCGAGCAGCTCGTCGGGCGTGAACGACGAGGTGTCGCGGCGGTCGTTGTACACGAGGAAGAAGCCGGTGCCGCTCCGGTTGAGCAGCGCCAGGCGGATG
>JACPPO010000041.1 GCA_016190945.1 Acidobacteriota bacterium
CCCGTAGACCTTCGTCTGCGCATCGGCGGTCACCGTCACCTTCCGGGCGGTGAGGGTGAGATTCGCGCCGACGAAGCTCAGCTCGTAGTTCGTGCCGAGCGCGAGGGTGCCCTGCGTGATGGCGTAGGTGCCGATGGTGCTGCCGGGCGCCCGGCTCAGCGCGCCCGAGAAGCTGTCCCCCGCCACGAGGCTGCCGTCTGTAATCTCATAGGTCAGCGCCGGGTCCGCCTCCCCGTAGACCATCGCCTGCGCATCGGCGGTGACCGTCACCTTGCGCGCCGAGACGACGAGCGTGCCGTCGACGAAGGCGAAGCTGTAATTGTCCGCCGCCAGCGAGCCTTGCGCTGCGGCAATGGTGTAACTGCCGACCGCGCTTGTCTGCGTTGCCGTCGCCGTCAACGAGGGCGCGCCAGTGATGCCGCTCGTTTCCAGCGTCTCGCCGTTGACGAAGCCGGCAAACGAGGCGGTGAACGGCGGATCAGCCGATCCGTACGTCCGTGCCTGGTCGTCGGCGGTCACGGTCAACGTCGCCTTGCCGACCGCCTGTGACAACGTGTTCGACGTGCTGGTCGCGTAGTCTGTGGCGCCCCCGTACTCCGCTACCAGCGAATGCGATCCCGCCGAGAGTTGCGCCGTGAATGTCGCTTCTCCGCTAGCGTTCAGGACTACCGATCCAAGCGAGTGCACACCGTCCTTGAACGTCACGGTGCCGGCCGGTGTCCCGGCCGACGAGCTCACCGCGGCCGTGAACGTCACCGCCTGCCCAAACACCGACGGCCTCGACGACGAGCTGAGCGTCGTCGTCGTGGGCGCCTGATTGACCTGCTGCTCCAGCACGTTCGAGGTGCTCGCAGTGAAGTTGCCATCGCCCGCATACTCCGCCGTGATCGAACGCGTCCCAACGGAGAGTCCCGTCGTCGTGAACGTCGCCTGCCCCGACCCGTTCAGCGTTCCAGTCCCGAGCGTGGTGGTCCCGTCCTTGAACGTCACAGGGCCGGTCGGCGTGCCCGCGGATGAACTCACGCTAGCCGTGAACGTGACCGATTCTCCGAAAGCCGACGGGTCCGTCGACGACCCCAGCGCCGTCGTCGTCGCCGCCTTGTTGACGGTCTGGGTCGTGGCGCCCTGACTGGTCTTAAAGGCCACCGCTCCGCTGTAAGTCACGGTAATGACGTGATCGCCGGCGGCCAGTGTCCCAAGCGCGACGCTGACCTCCCCGGTCGCACCGAGCGTGAGCGGTCCCGCCAACACCGTCGATCCTTCGCTGAAGGTCACGCTTCCATCGGTCACGGCACCGCCGGCCCTGCTGACGGTGGCCGTAATCGTGACCGATTGGCCGTACGTCGACGGATTTGGCGCCGCCACCACGCCGGTCGTGGTCGACGCCTGGACCACCGTCACGGTGAACGTCTTGGAAGAACGGTTGCCCGACGCATCGACGGCGGTGACCGTGACCGTCGTCGTTCCGAGCGGGAACTGGCTGCCGGATGCGGGCGACGCGCTCACGGCAGGAGCAGGGTCGGTGTCGTCAGTCACGTCCGGTAACGTAAAGCTCACCACCGCTCCGGCGGGCGATGTGGCCTCTGCGACGACGTCGACTACGGCACCGATCGCCGGCGGCGTCGTATCCTGCGTGAAGGCCGTCGGCGGATCTCCCGCAGACAGCGTTCGCGAGACGCCGTATGCGGTCACGGTGACGCCGTTGTTGCTGGCCAGGACATCGATCTCGATGTTCGTCGTCCCGTTTGGACCAGGGGTCGTGCTGACGTCGACGGCTTCGGCTGCATCGAGCTCGAAGAACCCGACGATGGCGCCGGTCGCGTCGAGAATCTTGACGAGAATCGGCGACACGTTGTTGGGACCGGCCGTCACCGGACTGCCGGTGCTCCCCGTCTCGCCCTTCTCCAGATCAAGCTCGAGCTCAAATCCACCGTCGAGATCCTTGAAGACCTGCACGGTCGCGGTCGTCTCGATCGCCCTGACGGTGATCGTGCTCGGCGGGGTGATCTCGCCCGGCGATTGGAGACCGCACGCGAAGTCAGCCGTCTCCAGGGCTTCGTTGAGCTGGATCTCCTTGATTGCCCCTTCGCACGCGTGGATCTTGGCGATCGTGCCTGACCCTGATGGGCCAGGGGATATGCTGGCTCGCTGCAGCGGCCCTGGATCCGGTCCGATGCTGACGACCCAATTGCCCCGCTCGACGATCGTGCCGAGCGTCGTCTCATCGTCCGCACGGAAGTCCGATGAAAAGATGTCCGCCTCGTTTGCGCCTGTCGTCTTGTTCCTGTCGACCGATGCCGCGATGCCGTCGCCGTCGGCGATGACGGTTGCCGTTCCCAACAGGCCACTGAAGTCCAGGGCCTGCGCGCTGAAGGTGTTCAGCGCAGCAAGGCTCACCGGAACCGAGGCTTCCCATGCGCCGTCCTGCGCCGTGCCGCCTGGCACGAGCGTGGCCGACACACCGTTGATCGCGAGCGAGCCGACACCGCGGAGATCCCTCGCCTGTACCCTGATGACGGCGGGTGATGAGGTGAACACGGTGTCTTGAAGTGATGCCTCGAACGACACCACGGGCGCCGTCGTGTCGCGAACGGTCATCGTGCCGTTGGTGAACGCAAACGCGTAGTTGGCCGCGGCAAGGGTTCCGAGCGACGGCGTGATCACGTACAGTCCCGGCGGACTCGACGGGGTCGCCGTCGTGTCGAGCGCCCATACGCCGGTGACCCCGCCGGTGTCGTAGTTTTCGCCGTTCACGAAGCCGGAGATCCTCGCCGTCAGCAGCGGCCGCGGATGCCCGTACTCCCAAATCTTGTCGGCGGCTCGAACCGTCAGCGTGGCTCGGTTCACCGTCAGCGTCCTGGTGAGCGTCACGGTGGCGTAGGTGATCGTGTCGCTTGGCGTGAAGGTCAGCGAGATCGGGTGGTCGCCGGCCGGCAGCAGGGTACCCGCCGCCGGACTGTACGCGAAGGAGCCAGCGACCGACGCCCCCTGATAGGACGCTGTGGGATTCGGACCCGCACCCACGCCAGTGCCATAGGTGACTGGATCCAGCGTCCAGGCGATGTCCGGGCGCGCCTTCACTACCTGTGAGAGCACGTCAGACGTGCTGCCGGAGAAGCTCGCATCGCCGTTGTAGGCGGCGGTGATCAGATGGGTGCCGGCCGTCACGAGCGCTGTCGTCGAGAAGACGGCCCGTCCGTCGGCTCCAACAGCCTGGCTCCCCAATTCCACCGCGCCATCCATGAAGGTGACCGTGCCGCCCGGAGTGGCCACGCCAGTGATGGGCGACGTCACGGTGGCGGTAAACGCCACCGGATCGCCAGTTGCCGAGGGGTTCGGGGTGCTTGTCAGCGTGGTGCTCGTCGTGGCCCGCGCGACGGTGTGCCACAGCGTCGGCGACGATCCGCCTGTGTGCGTGCTGTCCCCGCCGTACGTGGCGACGATGGAGTGGAGACCACCTGTGAGCACCGCGGTCGTGTATGCGGCCAGTCCCGAGCCGTCTAACGTTGCAGTGCCGAGAATGTTGCCACCGTCGGTGAATGTCACGACACCGGCAGGCATTCCGCTTCCGGCAATATCCTCCCGGACAGTCGCCGTGAACATGACCGACTGCCCGAGGACGGAGTACGACAGCCCATCGGGTGTCGGCAGCGCATACACCTGGCTCGTTCCGGACACCTGATACAGCGTCGAGAGCACATTCGTCGACGCGTCGTACAGCGCGTGGGCGGAGTCGGCAATGTATGCGCCCGCGGGCGCGCCGACGCCCGGACCGACGCGCGTGAACGTCGGTGAGACCACGCCGTTGGCGTTCTGCAGCACCCAGACATTCGGGGTGCCGGTTTCCACGAGAAACGCGCGATTCGAGGACTGATCGTAGGCGACCGGCCAGAACGAGAAGTTCGGCGGCGAGCCAGCAGCACCTTGTGAAACGGGGTTGATCCAGGACGGCGTGGCGGGCCCGGTGCCGTTCGCGTTTGTAAGCACCCACAGGGCATTCGTCATCTGCGACGAGGTGCCGTGGCTGAATCCGCCCGCAACCACCAAGCGGTTGGTCGCGACGTCGTAGAAGGAGCTCGTACCATACTGCCCCGAGGGCGCGGTTCCCGTGGGCGCGAGCTGGATCCACTGCGGCGGCGAGGCCTCGGCGCCGTTGGCATTGGTGAGCACCCAGACGTCGGTGAACGTCGAGCCCGTGTCGCCGGATCCGTCCTGGCCGCTGAAGATGATCAATCGATTGGTGGCGGGGTCGTACCCGTGTGCCATCGCGTGACGTGGCGCGGGCGGCGTACCGAGTGGCGATAAGCGTTTCCACGCCGGCGTGCCACCGGTCCCGTTCGCATTCGCCAACACCCATACGTCGTTGAGCAGCGGCAGGCAGCCGCCGCCGCAGCCGCCGAACACGATCAGCGTGTTGGTGTTCGGATCATAGGCAGCGGCGTGGCCGCGACGCGGCGAAGGAAGCTCGGTACCCCACGGTGTCGGGGAGAGCTTCGTCCACACCGGGGTGCCGCTGCTGCCGCCCACGCCACTCAGGACCCGCACGTCATTTGTATTTGCGGGGGCGACGCCGCCGCCGAAGAGGATCAGTCTTCCGGCGCCATCAGACACCGCCGACGCGCCACCCACGAAGGCCGACGGCGGGGGTGAACCGGTCGTGTTCAGCGGCACCCAGTTCGGCTGAATCGTCGTTGTCGTCGGCGCTCGATTGACGACGAGCGTCGTCGTCGCGTTCGCGGTCCCGAAGCTCGCGGCGTCCAGTGGGTAAAAGGTTACCGACAGCGTCTGATTGCCAGGCAGCAGGACTGTGCCGCTCGGAGGGTTGTACACGTAGCTGCCGGCCACCGCCGCTCCATTGAACCTGGCGACCGCATTGAGCTGCGTTTCGCTGAGCGGCGTGCCGTACACGATGGGCTGCGGAACGGCCCACGCGATCGTTGGCTGCCACTTGTTGGCGTCGATCGTGAGCGTCGCTGTGGCCATCGCAGCGCCGTAGTTCGCGTCACCAGCGAAGATCGCCTCGATGATGTCTGGATACGACCCGGCGCCCAGTCCCAGAAGGCTGGCGCCAGTCAGCGTCGCCACACCTGTAGCGTCCGTGACCACACTGCCGACGTCGGACCCTGAGATCCAGAAGGTGATGGTCTTTCCGCCAAGCGGCGCACCCTCCAGTGTCAGCGTTGCGGACAGGGTGACGGTCGCACCCTGCACGGCCGACGCGTCGGCCGCGACCAGATCAGGCACCGCAACGTCGGAGAACTTCGACACGCGCACGTCGCGTTCGTACGGCTGCCCGGAGGCGGGTGAATACCCGGCCACGTAGACGGCACCGTCGGTATCGACCGCGATCGAGTTGCCGATGCCCCAGTTCGCGAGGTCCCCGGCGTGCGTCTTGTACTCGAATGCCGATCCGTCGACAGTGAGTTTCGCGATAAATGCCGGTCCGGGCATGCCGGCAATCGGATTGATCGACTGGAGGACACCGGCCCAGTCGAAACCCAGAATGAATGCGGCCCCACTGCTGTCCACGGTGACGGCCGTTGCATTCTCCAGGAAGGCCGAATACGCGAGCACTGAACCCGACGCGTCGAACTTCGAGAGGAACCCACCCGTACCCGGCTGACCGAGGACTTGCGCCCCAAGCGGAAAGTCAGAGCCCCACATCGAGCCGGCGACGTACGCGGCGCCCCCGGCGTCGACGGCGATTGAATTACCGAACGCGCCCCCAGAGCCGCCGAGGTACGTCGAGTAGATCCGCGACTGGCCGTTCGGACTGAACTTCGTGACGAAGGCACCCGCGCCGTCAGGCAGCTGATTTTGGAACGGATTGTTCGTCGGGAAGGTTGTCGAGCTCGTGTACCCAGTAACGTAGGCGGCGCCGGATGCGTCTACAGCGACACCGTACGCCGTATCGTAATCGTTGCCGCCAAGATAGGTTGAGTAGACGAACGCCGATCCGGCCGGATTGATCTTCATCACGAACGCATCGGCGTCGCCGCCGCCGTACGTCGGTTGAATCGCGTTGACTTTCTGAAAGAATATGAACGGCGTCGTCTGTACCTCTCCAACGACGACTGCCGCGCCCGTCGGATCGACGGCGATGCCGTACGCCCAGTCGCGGCCACCACCGCCCAGATAGGTCGAGTAGACCAGCGACGATCCGCTAGGACTGAGCTTCGTGGCGAATGCATCGGTCGAACAGCACCCAAAACCACTAGCGCTGAGCGGCGTGGGCCGAATCGCACCTGACGTGGTGGGAAATCGCTGCCCGACGACCCCGCCAGAGTACGTCATGCCGACCACGTACGCGCTGCCGCTGCTGTCGACGGCGATCGAGAACGCTTCGTCAGTGCTGCGCCCGCCGAGGTAGGTGGAATACACCAGTGTTCCGGCTGCGCTGAGTTTCATCACAAACGCATCGCCCGATGGCGGATTCAACGTGTCGAGATTGTCCGGAAGTGACTGAAACGGGTCCTGTATCGGGAAGTTCGCCGAATAGGTGACCCCGGTGACATACACCGCACCGCTCCCATCGACCGCAACGGCCCGCGCCTCGTCCTGGTCGCTGCCGCCAAACGATGCGGAGTACACCAGAACTGGATCGATAACGAGCGGCAAGTGCTCGTTATACGAACCCACGCGAATGGCGACCACATTGTCCCGGCCAATGGCGTAGCGCGCCCCGACGCTGCGCCGGCCCGTCGCGCCGTTCTGGTACGCCACTGGGGCGCGCAACGTAACCTGGCTCGTTCCGACCGCGGCCACAAGGTGGCCGTTCTCATCGAGCGTAAGATCGTCAACACCCGACAGCTGCAGTCGGATCTGCCGCGGGTCGGCTCCAGGCGCCACGATGTAGTCGTGCTCGAGTTGCCGCTGGTTTCCGTAGTAGACGACATCGATGCCGGAATACACGTTCCGGTACCGCGCCTTTGCGAATGTACGAACGTCGGTCCTCCAGGCGGTCGGGTCCCCGCCGCGAAAGTAGTTGACACGGCTCGGCAACTCGTCCTCGCCCTTGGCGGCCGGCTGGGCGTTCGCACCGACCATGCGCAGACGCACGGTCCGTGATCGCAGCGTGGAATCAGACACACCGATGGTGACCGCGGCTTCAGATGCTCCGAGGTACATGGCGTATCCCGCACCCCGGGCGATGAACCGGACGCTGGCGTCGGCCTGCCCCTCGTTCGACTCGAAGTGAAGGGGTATGCGGCCAAACTGGTCGATGAGGCGAGGATCGATCGCCCCTCGGTGGGCCGCCCGCGCGCGTGGTGCTTCGGGAGGCGGCTGACCGTGCCGCCATAGCGACGCCACGAGGGCGCAGACGATGACCACGAGTAAGCCAGTGGGGAGGAACCGGCGCATGCTCGCTCCTCTTGGGAGTCTGTCGGGGAGTCGCCCCGACCGACGACCGCCGGATCTGAGCAAACGGGCCGCCAACTGAACAATTGGCGATCGATGGCAGAAGGTGACAAAGCGGGTCCGCGGCGTGCGAAATCGCGCGGGAGGCTGTCGAAAAATTCGTGCAACCGACCGTAGAATGGCCGCATGGACCCCGCCGAACGGGCCCGCCTGGACTCGTGGAAGGAGATCGCCCGCTATCTCAGACGCGACGTCCGTACGGCGATTCGC
>JACPPO010000039.1 GCA_016190945.1 Acidobacteriota bacterium
GGTGTGTGGCCTCCTCCCATTCGGCCGCGCGAATGGCGTAACGGGCCCGCGGAAACCGCGGCTTCAGCCCTCCAGCGTCGCGCGCGGTCGCGCCGCCGAAATGATCGAAATGCAGGTGCGTGGCGAGCGCGAGATCGATGGTATCGGCGCTCAGCCCGACATCGGCGAGCGCATGATCGAGGTGGCGCGTCCGGTCGAATGCGTAGATGTCGCGCATCTTGACGTCCATCTTGTCGCCTGCTCCGCAGTCGACGATCATCCGGCCCCAGTCGCCTTCGATGACAAGTGGCCGCATGCCAAGCAGGATGCGGTTGCGCTCGTCTGGCGCCGCCTGCGCTGCCCAGAGCGGACGCGGCACCACGCCGAACATGGCGCCGCCATCAAGGCTGAAGAGTCCATCGTGCACGCTGGCGAGGTCGAGATTTCCCCAGGCGATTCGCTTCGACCCGAGAGCGGACCGCGGCCGTGCGGACTGTTTCAGCTCCACGAGCACGCCATGCGCGGCCGACGGATGGATAAACGCGACGAGCGCCGACCGGGCGCCCTGCCGGGGCTGCTCGTCGATCAGCCGGACACCGCGCGCCCGCAGGTGATCGAGCGCCCCACGAAGGTCGTCCACGCGGAGCGTGATGTGATGAATGCCAGGCCCGCGCTTCTGGAGGTAGCCGGCAATGGGTGAATCCGGCGCCGTGGGCTCCAGCAGCTCCAGCGCGCTCTGGCCGGCGGGAATAACGTGCGCCCGTACACCCTGCGCCCGCACTTCTTCCGGGGCCTCAATCTCCAGGCCGAGCGCGTCCCGATAAAAAGAGAGCGCGGCATCGATATCCTGCACCGCGATCCCGATGTGGTCGAGAACGGCTTTCATCCTTTCAGTGCCTGCTTCATCAGTTCGGCGGCGGCCGTGTATGGGTCGACCTCGCGCGCGGCGATGCGGTCGATGACGCGATCCAGTTCGCCGGCAGGCAGGAGGCGCTCGATGTGCTGCAGGAACCGGTGTGACAGTAACTCGCGCAGGCGATATTCCTGGCGCGTACGCGTGCGGCGGCCGGACGCCTTCATCGAGTGCGCCTGAAACTCCCCGATCGCCGCCCGGAGTGCCGGGATCCCCTCTCCCGTCGTGGCGATTGTCTTCACGATCGGCGGCCGCCATTCCTCCGGCGCGGCCGCTTGCAGCGCCTGACTTGCCGCAATCGTCTGCACGAGCCGGTCTGCGCCCTCACGATCGGCCTGGTTGACGACAAAGATGTCCGCAATCTCCATGATGCCCGCCTTGAGCGCCTGCACTTCGTCGCCACTGGTCGGCACCAGCACGACGACGGACACGTCCGCGGTTCCCGCGATATCGATTTCCCCCTGCCCGACACCCACGGTCTCGATAACGATCGTGTCCTTGCCCGACGCGTCCAGGATCACGGCGACGTCGCCGGTGGCGCGCGCGAGACCGCCAAGATGGCCGCGCGTCGCCATGCTGCGAATAAACACGTCGCTGTCGGAAAAGTGACGGCCCATTCGTACGCGATCCCCCAGGACCGCGCCGCCGCTGAACGGACTCGTCGGATCGACGGCGATCACGCCCACCTTCTTGCCGTCCTTCCGAAGCTCTCCGGTGAGGCGATCGACGAGCGTGCTCTTGCCGGCCCCCGGCGGTCCTGTGATGCCAATGAGCTGCGCGCGCCCGGTCTTGGGAAAGATGGCCCGCAGCAGCTCCACGCCCGCCGGTGAGTCGTCTTCGACAAGCGAAATGGCGCGCGCTATCGCCCGCGCGTCACCCGCGAGCACGCCTTCGGCCAGGGTGGAGTCAGGCGGCAAGGAGCTGACGCGCGATGACCAGCCGCTGGATCTCGCTGGTGCCCTCGCCAATCGTGGTGAGCTTCACGTCTCGAAAGAACTTCTCCGCCGGGTAGTCCTTGATGAATCCGTAGCCACCATGGATCTGGACGCCGTCCTCCGCGACCCGCACGGCAATCTCACTCGAGTAGAGCTTGGCCATGGCCGCCTCTAAGGTCGTCCGCCGTCCCTGGTCCTTCATTGAGGCCGCGCGATACGTCAGCAGCCGCGCCGCCTCGATGCGGCCCGCGTTCTCCACCAGCTTGGCACGAATGCTCTGAAAGGCGCCGATCGGCTGCCCGAACTGCCTGCGCACGAAGGCGTAGTCGCGCGCCGCTTCGTGCGCTCCCTGCGCGAGGCCCACGGCCAGCGCGGCGATGCCGATCCGGCCGGCGTCCAGCACCTGCAGCGCGTTGATGAATCCCTGTCCTTCAACTCCCAAGAGCTGCGACGCCGGGACGCGGCAGTTCTCGAAGATGACCTCGCTTGTCTCGCTCGCGCGCATCCCGAGTTTGTCCTCCTTCTTGCCGGCGCGGAAGCCCGGCGTTCCACGCTCGACGATGAACGCCGAGATGCCGCGGCTTCCCTTTCCTCGGCTCGTCACCGCCATCACGACGATAAGGTCTCCCGACCGACCGTGCGTGATGAATTGCTTCGTCCCGTTGATCACCCAGCAGTCGCCTTCGCGCACCGCGCTCGTTCGCACTGCCGCCGCGTCGCTGCCCGCGGACGCTTCGGTGAGACCCCAGGCCGCCAGCTTCCGACCCGTCGCGAGCGGTACCAGATAGCAGCGCTTCTGCTCCTCGGTGCCGAAGGCGGCAATATGCGCGGCGCCCAGACCGTTATGCGCCGCCACCGACAGGCAGATCGACGGATCGACGCGGGCCAGCTCTTCGATGCAGATGCAGTAGTCGACAAAGGACATGGCCGCGCCGCCATATTGTTCCGGGAACTGGATGCCCATCAGGCCCAGCGAGGCGAGCTTCGGCGTGAGTGCCGGTGAATACTGCTGCGCCTCGTCCCATTCCCTGACATGGGGCCGGATCTCGCTCTCGGCAAATTCGCGGATGCCGCGCCGCAGCAGCGCCTGATCGTCAGTTAACTGCAGATTCATGACCATTCATGGCCCGCACCGATCGTATCATTCGGTATGCACCCGATCCGCCTTGTGTTGTTCGCCACGCTTCTCACCGCCGCAACGTCGGTGCCCGCCTTCGCGGACGCGACGATCTTTGTTGGCAGCACCGCCACGCCGGCGAACCGGCCCGTGAAGGGGCTGGCGCTTGGCGTCGGGCTCCTGGTGGTTGGCTTCGAGTTCGAATTCGCCGATACCGGCGAAACGGTGGAGGAAGCCGCGCCCTCGCTCAGGACCGGGATGGGCAACGTGCTGCTGCAGACGCCGATTCCGGTCGCGGGGATGCAGTTCTATCTGACGACGGGCGGCGGCCTGTATCGCGAGCGCCTCGGCACGCGTCAGGAAACGCAGCTTGGCGTGAACACGGGCGGAGGCGCGAAGATCTCGCTGCTGGGCCCGATCCGGGCGCGGCTCGATTACCGCATCTTCAAGCTACGCGGCGAGCCGCTCCACTCGGTAGTGCACCGCGTCTACGCAGGATTGAATCTGGCCTTTTGAGGATGCCTGTGGGGCGAGCCTAGCCAGGCTCGCCCGGCGGACCCGACAGGGTCCGCCCCACATGCAGCTTCTATCAGACCGTTCATCGCGCCGGCGGTGCGGGGCGTGGCGTTGGATCCGGCGTGATGAGCATCGGCGCCCCGGGCGGCGGGAGCGGCGGCGGCTCGACCGGCGTCAGGTTCAAGAGGCTCCCGCCCCCCGCCAATGCACCCGTGTACAGCTTCCAGATGCTTTGAATCTGATCCGGGTACGCGTCGCTCAAGATGCGCCCGAGGCCATAGTCGGCGTCGGCTACAGTGGGATCGATCACGAACACATAGAGCGCCGTGCCGTTCGGTCCCGGTTCCGTGGCCTTGAACACCCGCCAGCCTTGCGCTTGCGCGCGCACCTCCGCATCTGTCGACTTGTCGAACGCGGCCTGCAGGTACCCGATCACCATCTCGAAGTCGACGACGCGTTCCGGGCGCACCGCGTTGAAGATCATGCCCGTCCGCGCCGTGAATGTCCGTGCACCGAGCGACACTGGCGGCACCACAGGGGCGGGCACCACCGGCCCAGGCACCGCCGGCGCAGTTCCCACCGGAGGCGGCTGTTGAGGAGCGGGAGACGTGGGGACGGGCTGTTGAGGAGCCGGCACAGGCGTCTGCCCCGGCGCCGGCGCCTGCGCATGAGCGACAAGTCCCATCAGGAGCATCGCGGCAGCCGTCGTTGGTGCGATTCGCATCTCAAACTACTCTCTACACAACAAAAGCCACAAACGGCTGAAAGCCGCCCGTGGCTCTGATCTCCTGGTACGGAACGGACTCCGGCGGTCCGCCGGGGCACGTCCGTTACTTCGAAAAGTCGTGCGTCACCGACCCCTGAACGAGGAAGAGCGCCGCTTTCAGGGATCCGCGATAGGCGTCGTAGAACGCCTGCTGCTCGGCCGGTTCCTTGAACACCTCGTAGACGATGTTCACGATCGAGTAGTCGGCATCCGGAACGACAGGACTGATTACGTGGATGTAGAGAACGCTGCCGTCGGGCTGAGGCGCGGCGTTCTTCATCACCTTCCACCCCGCCAGCTGCTGCTTGGCCTCGGGCCGCTCAGACTTGGAGAGCGCGTCTTTCAGTTTCGCGACAACCTGCTCGTAGTCTGCGGTCTTGTCCGCGTTCACAGCGAACGCCCACACCACCATCTCACCCGTAAACGTGGTCTTCTGAGGCGCGGCTTGGGCGAACACGGTGCCGTGACCCTGCGAAAACGCCGGTAACAATACGATCCCGCCAGCTAGTAGTAACCCGACCAGTTGTCGCATCTCAAGCCTCCGGGGAAAGCCGATACTCTACCGTACAGTTGAACGGATGAAAACGGTCATGATCTCATGAGCAAGAAGCATTCCTGCCCGCGGCAGCCGCAATGACCCGCCATCATAAAGCAGAACCCCTTGATCCACGAAAGGCTGCAGCTCCCCACCATACCTGTCCCAGACGTCGACATCGTACCGCTTTTTCACTACTGGTAAGTCAAGACCGGCGTTGAGCCGAAGTCCGGTGAACAGGGCCTCTTCCAGCCGCTCCTCCGCCGACAGCGGCCGGTGCTCCGTGGCGACCGGTCTTCCAGCGGCGACGGCGGAGATGTACTCCTCCGCGGCGGACACGTTCTTCCAGCGCGCCCCTGCCCGGGTGGAATGCGCGCCGCTTCCAACTCCGAGCCACTCGCCATCGGTCCAGTACTTCAGGTTGTGCCGCGAGTGGCGCCCCGGGCGTGCCACGTTGGAGATCTCATACTGCACGTAGCCCGCCTTGTCCATCCTGTCGAGGCCGGACAGGTACATCTCCGCTGCATCGTCTTCAGGAGCGAGGGACCACCGACCGCGCGCCATCGCGTCGCGAAGCGGCGCGTTGGGATGGATTTCGAGCAGGTACATCGACGCGTGCTCCGGACCAAGCGCGATGAGTCCGTCGACCGACTCGAGCCATTGCGCCACCCTCTGTTGCGGCAGCCACATCATCAGGTCGAGCGAAATGTTGTCGAAACCCGCGGCGCGAGCCATCCCAAACGCACCGACCGCCGTGGCCGCCGAGTGCAGGCGGCTCAGGCGCCCGAGCTCGTCATCGCGGAATGATTGGACGCCGTAACTCAGTCGGTTCACGCCGGCCGCCCGAAAGCCGTCCAACCGCCCGGGCGTCATCGTCTCCGGATTGGCCTCGAGCGTGATCTCGGCGTCGCTGGTAAGGGACCACGATTGCCGGCACGCCTCGATGATGGTTGCCACCTCCGGCGGATCGAGCAGCGACGGCGTGCCGCCGCCGAAGAAGATCGTGTCTGCCGGCGAGCCATCGGCCGCCCGCCGGATCTCGGTCAGCAGCGCGGCGACGTACCGCTCCTTCAGGCCTGCGTCGAAGAGGCCGCGGTTGAAGTTGCAGTAGTTGCAGATGGCCGAACAGAAGGGAATGTGGACGTAGAGGCCCAGCACGCTACGATTCCAGCACGCTACGATGATGATCCCGCGCGTCCTCCCGACCATTTGAGGTCGGCCTTGCCATCGCCGCCGCGCTCCTTGATCTGCGCGCGCGCCTGACCCGTCGCGCGTGAGGGCAGCGTGGCCTTGCGCGACGCCTTGCTGCGAAGCTTCCAGAGAGTGACCAGGTCGTCGACGCCGCCGTTCGGTGGCAACTCGCGATAGTCGGCGCCGTCAAGGTCCACCAGCTCGCACATCTCGTGGAGACGGGAGCGCATCCGGTAGCCGATGCGGAACAGCAGAGAATCCGGATCGGTGATGTCGTCCCCCCGCTCTTCGTAGTTCGAGGTGAAGATAGTCGTGCGCTGCGCGCTGTAACGGGCGTTGACGATCAGGTTCAGGGTCTCCTCGACCCATTCCGACGTCTTTTCCGCGCCCAGATCGTCCAGTACGAACATGTCCGCTTCCATGACGGGCTTGAGTACATCCATCTCCGCCGTCTGGTTCACCGGGTCGTAGGTGCTCCGGATGACGCGAAGCAGGTCGCGAGTGTCGTAGAAGATCCCGCGGGCACCGCGCGTTGCAATCACCCGTCGCAGGATAGCCACCGCCAGGTGGGTCTTCCCCACACCCGGAGGGCCAAGGAGGAGCAACCCGCGGTCGACGACCGGAAAACCCTCCGCAAGACGCGTGGCATGCTGCAGCGCCTTCGTGAGCTTCTCGTTGTAGGCGATGTAGTTGGCGAGGTCGCAGTGCTGATACCGGCGCGGGATGCGCGCCTCCGCGAGCAACCGCGCGGCTGCAGACTCGCGCATGCAGTCGCAGCGCGCGACCCGCGAGGCACCGTCGACCTCGATCGTCTTCCAACCGGTGTCGTCGCAAATCTCGCAGGCCACGACGCGATCCTATCGTACTTGCAGACTTACTTTTGACTTTTGATTCTTGACTTCGAACTTTCAGCGTCAGAAGTATCGGTCGTGTGCCTTACGAGATCGGTCGGTGAGGACTTGACGAGCGCGGTGCTCAGCCGCTGCTCCCAGTCGCCGATGCCGCGGGCAAGTTCGCGCTTGACGTAATCCATGAACTCGTTGACTTCATGCTGCATTTCTTCGATCTTGCGGCGCATGTTCAGGATGATCTCCACCCCGGCCAGGTTGACACCGAGATCGCGTGTTAGCGCCAGGATGGTTTCGAGCCGCTCCAGGTCCTCTTCCGAGTACAGGCGTGTGTTGCCCTCGGTCCGCGACGGTTTGAGGAGTCCCTCGCGCTCGTACAGGCGCAGTGTCTGCGGGTGGATGTCATACTTCTGCGACACGGCGCTGATCATGTAATAGGCCTTGCCGCGCTCGGCACGCTTCGCCATCACCTACCCCGGATGCTCGCGGACGTTCTCGCCGTTGATCTTGCCGAATTCCCGGAGCAACTCCTTGGAGCGTTCGTCGAGCAGCTTCGGCAGCATCAGACGCACCTCGACGACAAAGTCGCCGCGTCGCCCGTCGCGCGTTGAGGCCGCGCCGCGCTCACGAAGGCGGAACCGCTGTCCCGACTGCGTGCCCGGCGGCACCCGCAGGCGCGCGGATCCGTCGGGCGTGGGCACATCGATGCGCGCGCCGAGCGCCGCCTCGTGGACCGCTATCGGAAGCACGATGTGCACGTCGTTGCTTTCTCGCCGGAACACGGGATGCGGCGCCACGTGCGCCGTGATGTACAGGTCGCCCGGGGGACCTCCACGGATGCCGGCGTTGCCCTTCCCCGCGACGCGGACGCGATCGCCGTCGCTCGTCCCCGCCGGGATGCGCACCTGCACCGTTTCGCTGCGCGTCTCCTGACCCGTGCCACCGCACGACTCGCACGGCCGCGGCCGCTGTTGGCCCGAGCCGCCGCACCCGGGGCAGCTGCGCGAAAACACCATGTGCACGCGCACGGACCGCACCGCGCCCGTTCCCTGGCAGACGTGACACGCGCCCGGGCTCATCCGCGTCCGGCCCGTGCCGGCGCAGGTGCGGCACGTTTCGCGGCGTGTCACCGCCACCGGTCGCGTCGTCCCCGCGAACGCCTCCTCGAACGCCACCTGCACGGCGTGATGGAGGTCGGCGCCGCGCTCGGGCGCGGGCCGCCGTGCGCCGCGATCGGCGAGGACCTCCGCGAAGAGATCGCCGAAGGTGGCGGAGTGATCCACGCCGCGCGCCGAGAAGTCGAAGCCCTCGAAGCCGCTGGTCCGCCGGGCGCCCAGGACTTCCGAGCCGGCACCCGAGTCGTACCGCGATCGCCGGTCGGGATCGATCAACGTCTCGTACGCCTCGAGGATCTGCCTGAAACGCGCTTCCGCCATGCGGTCGCCGGGATTGATATCCGGATGAAACCGCCGCGCCAGGCGCCGGTACGCCCGCTTGATCTCGGACTCGGTCGCGCCAAGCCGCAGCCCGAGCACCACGTACAAATCCATGCAGCGCTACTTCTTCTCTTCGTCCACCACTTCGGCGTCGATCACGTCACCCTGTGAACCCGCGGCACCACCCGAACCTGCTGGACCAGCCGACCCCTGGGAATCAGCGCCCCCTGAACTCCCTGAACCCGCCGAATCTGACTGTTTATAGAGCGCCTCCGCCGCCTTGTGCTGCGCCTGCGTCAGCTGCTCCATCGCACGGTTCATGCCCGCCGTGTCGTTGGCCGCCATGGCGCTCTTGAGCGCCTCGATCGCGGAGGCCACCACCGCGCTGTCGCCGCTGGCCAGCTTGGAGCCCATCTCCTGCAACATCTTCTCGGCGGCATAGACGGCCTGGTCCGCCCGGTTCCGTGTCTCGATCTCCTCGCGGCGCTTCTTGTCGTCCTCGGCGTGCGCCTCGGCTTCCTTCATCATCTTTGCGACCTCGTCCTTGCTGAGGCCGCTCGACGCCGTGATGGTGATCTTCTGTTCCTTGCCGGTGCCCATGTCCTTCGCGGACACGTTGACGATGCCGTTGGCGTCGATGTCGAAGGTGACCTCGATCTGCGGCACGCCGCGCGGCGCGGGGGGAATGCCAACCAGCTGAAACCGTCCGAGCGTGCGGTTGTCCCGGGCGAGCGGGCGTTCGCCCTGCAGCACGTGCACCTCGACACTGGTCTGGCTGTCGGCCGCGGTCGAGAACGTCTCGCTCTTCCGCGTCGGGATCGTCGTGTTCCGCGGAATCAGCGTTGTCATCACGCCGCCCAGCGTCTCGATCCCCAGCGAGAGAGGCGTCACGTCCAGCAGGAGCAGGTCCTTCACCTCGCCCCCCAGCACGCCGGCCTGGATGGCTGCACCGACCGCAACCACCTCGTCGGGGTTCACGCCCTTATGCGGGTCCTTGCCAAACAGGTCCTTGACGATCTGCTGGACGCGGGGAATTCTGGTGGAGCCGCCGACGAGCACGACCTCGTCGATCTTCGACGGGTCGAGACCAGCGTCGGACAGCGCCTGCTTCACGGGACCCACGGTCTTCTGCAGCAGGTCCTCCACGAGCTGCTCGAGCCGCGACCGCGTGAGCTTCATCTGGAGGTGCTTCGGGCCGCTTTGATCGGCGGTGATGAAGGGAAGATTGACGTCGGTCTCCATCACCGAGGAGAGCTCCATCTTGGCCTTCTCCGCCGCTTCTCTGAGGCGCTGCAGCGCCATTCGATCCTTGCTGAGATCGATGCCGTCGCTCTTTTTGAACTCGGAGACGATCCACTCGATGACGCGCTGATCGAGGTTGTCGCCGCCCAAGTGCGTGTCGCCGTTGGTGGCCTTGACCTCGACAACCCCCTCGCCGACCTCGAGAATGGAGATATCGAAGGTCCCGCCGCCGAAGTCGTAGACGGCGATCGTCTCGTCCTTCTTCTTGTCGAGCCCGTACGCCAGTGCCGCGGCCGTCGGCTCGTTGACGATGCGCATCACCTCGAGCCCGGCGATCCGGCCCGCTTCCTTGGTCGCCTGGCGCTGCGCGTCGTTGAAATAGGCGGGGACCGTGATGACCGCCTTCGTAACCGGCTGGCTCAGGTACTCCTCCGCCGCCTGCTTCAGCTTCTGCAGCACCATCGCGGAGATCTGGGGCGGGGCGTACTCCTGGTTCATGATCTTGATGCGCCCATCGCCGTTGGACGCCGACGCCACCGAGTACGGCACCATCTTCATCTCCTCGGTGACTTCGTCGTAGCGCCGGCCCATGAACCGCTTGATCGAGAACACCGTGTTCTCGGGGTTCGTGACCGCCTGGCGCTTGGCGACCTGGCCGACAAGCCGCTCGCCGGTCTTGGTGAACGCCACCACGGACGGCGTCAGCCGGTTGCCTTCCGGGTTGGTGATGACCACGGGTTCGCCGCCTTCCATGACGGCCACCACTGAGTTGGTCGTGCCAAGATCGATGCCGATGATTTTGCTCATGTCGTCGCGTCCTTCGCGCGCTACGTGCGGAGCGAACTGATGCAGTCCGCCGAGTGTATTTAGGCTTCTCTTATTATTAAATCTGAGTGAGTCTCAGTCAATGCTATGCGGCCGTCAGTGTCGCGACTGCGGACGTAAAGTTCAGCCAATCATTGAGTTGACGCTTGTTATACTGAACCGACCCAATCATGAACCTCCCTGGGCCACACGGCGCGCCCCACGGGCGTCGGGTCGTCATCCGGGTCGCCCGGCAGGCGGGCCTCATCGTCCTTTTCGTCGTCGCCGCGCTGCTCGGCACGCTGAGCGGCGTCCTTTTCGCCTACGCCGACGATCTGCCCCAGATCAGCGCCCTCGACAGCTACCAGCCCAGCACGATCACCCGCCTGTTCGCGCGCGACGGGCAGGTCATTGGCGAATTTGCCATCGAGCGACGCGTGGTGATTGGCTACGACGACATCGCGCCGGTGCTGCGCCAGGCGATCCTGGCCAGCGAGGACGCCGACTTCGAGCAGCACTTCGGCCTCAGTGTGTCCCGCACCATCATCACCGCCGTCAGAGACGTGCTCTACCGACAGCGGGCGGGCGCGAGCACGATCACGCAGCAGGTGGCCCGCATGCTGTTTCTGTCCGACTACGTGCGCGGCGGCGTCTTCGAGCGCTCTTTCGAGCGGAAGATCAAGGAGGCGATCGTTGCCGTCCAGCTCGAGAAGCGCTACACCAAGCGCGAGATCTTCACCTTCTACGCGAACCACGTCACGATGGGCCATGGCGCATATGGCGTTGAGGCGGGCGCGCAGCTGTACTTCGACAGGTCCGCGCGGGACCTGACCGTGGAAGAGGCCGCCGCCATCGCGGCCATCGTGCAGACTCCCGCGCGCCTGAGTCCCTTCGTAAACCCGGACCAGGCGCTCGCGCGGCGCAACAACTACGTGCTGCCGCGAATGGCGGACGAGGGTTTCATCTCGCGTGAGGAAGCCGAAGAGGCCGCCGCACGTCCGCTGGTGGTGCGCGGTCAGCCGGCGCCGGACCGGTCGATTGCGCCGTACTTCGCGGAAGAGATCCGCAAGGCGCTCGAGCAGAAGTACGGAGCGGACGCGCTCTACCAGGCCGGGCTGCGGGTGCAGACCACGCTGGACGGCCAGCTTCAGGAGGCGGCCAATCGCGCGATCGATCGCGGATTGCGGCGTATTGACAAACGCCGGAGCGGTTACCGGAAGCCGGAGCGCAATGTGGTCGCGGAAGGGCAAGCGGTGAGCCGGTTCACGACGGCCCGCTGGGCGCAGCCGATGGGTGAAGGCGACGTCGTGCCGGCCCTCGTCACGGCCGTGCCCCGGCCAGGCGCCGGGACCGCGCGTATCCGTATCGGGCCGCACGACCTGGAGCTGCCGGCCACGGCGTTCTCCTGGACGAGGCGCACCTCGGCGGCCGACCTGTTCCGCGTGGGCGACCTGATCGAGGTGGAAATCCGCACGGTGCGCGGCGGCGCGCCAGAGACCGTGGCCCTCGACCAGCCGCCACTGCTCGAGGGCGCGCTCGTGGCCATCGACAACCACAGCGGCGAGATCCGCGCGATGGTGGGCGGATTCAGCTTCGACCGGAGCAAGTTCAACCGCGCCACCCAGGCGCGCCGCCAGCTGGGCTCAACCTTCAAGCCGATCGTCTACACGACCGCCATCGATCGCGGCTTCACGCCGGTGTCCGTCTTTGTCGACGAACCGGTGTCATTCGAGGCGGGACCCAACCAGCCTCCGTACGCGCCGATGAACTACGACCGCACATTTGCGGGCCCCGTCACGCTGCGCCGCGCGCTGGAGCAGTCCCGCAACATTCCCGCGGTGAAGGCGATGCTGGAGGTCGGCCCGCCGCAGGTCGTCGACTATGCGGCGCGGTTCGGCTTACAGGGAAATTTCCAGCCCTATCTGTCTCTGGCGTTGGGGGCGGCCGAGGCGACGCTGGTGGACGCAACCGCCGCCTACTCGGTGTTTCCGAACCAGGGCGTGCGGATGATGCCGTACTCGGTGGTGACGATCGCGGATCGCGAGGGCAACATTCTTGAGCAAGACCGGCCGCAGGCGCACGAGGCGATCCGCGCCGACACCGCGTTTGTGATGACGAACCTGCTGCGTGGGGTCATCCAGCGCGGAACGGGTGCGGCCGCCGCCTCCCTCGACTGGCCGCTGGCGGGCAAGACCGGCACGGTGGACGACTACACCGACACCTGGTTCATCGGCTTCGATCCGAATATCACCGTTGGGGTATGGGTGGGCTACGACGAAAAAAAGCCGATCGGCGGCAGCAGCAACGGCGAGACCGGGGCCACGGCCGCCTTGCCGATCTGGATCGACTTCATGCGGGCGTATATCGACACGCGCGGCGATCGGAAGAACCCGCCGGAATTCGACGCTCCCGGCAACATCGCGTTCGTGACGCTCGATTCCGGCATCACCGAAGCCTTCATCAACGGTACGCAGCCGCAGACCATCGACCGCGCGCCGGCGTCGCAGTAACCGACGCCGGCTGCCGCGAAGCGGACCCGCCGGACTTACACCGGAGTTCAGTTGTGTTGATCATGGCGCGGCGGGTCCTGTCGCCGGGTTGCCCCAGCCGTCCTCGGCGCCAAAACCATGACCACGGGTGAGGCGCCTGCGCGGCGGCTGGGGCGGCCCCACCCGGCGCCACCCGCTCGCGCCCGTGACGCTATCAACACAAGTGATCCCCGGATCCCCGGGTTAGGGATGCGGATGCTGGTGCGCGCAGACGACGCGCATGAGCGCCACCACCGCGATTGTCAGCCCGACTGCGGCGCCCACGCCAATCAGGACCGCCATCGGGAAGAAGAAAACCGCGAAGATTAAGGGAATGAGCAGGATCCCATCCAGCGCCAGTATCCACCAGGCGCCGTCGGAACTGACGAGATCGTCCAGGGAATGGAGCAGCGCGCCAATCATGTGCCTCTCCTCCTTCGTGGCCCGCGGGACCTCGCCTTATTAGATGCCCCGGCCGGGTCTCCAATGCAAGTCCCGGCCTTTCTTGGGGGGGCGGGTCCCGCCACAATCAAGGAAAAAGGGCCGGCGCCACGCGGCGCCGGGTAGCCTGCTCAAAGGCGTAGGCGAGTGCGATGAGCCGAGGCTCACTGCACGCGGCGCCGCTGAAGCTCACGCCGAGCGGGGCCTGCCTGGCGTCGAAGCCCTCGGGGAACGGCGGTGACGGTGCGTTCGGCACCATCGCGAACGGAACCATGACGGTGGGATAGCCGGGCCTGGCGGCGATGGCCGCACCCATCAGGCCGGCAAACAGGAGGGCGTCGAGCCGGTGGGTTCTTACCGCTTCGTCGATCCCATGCGTGGCGCTGAGAAACAGGTCTTTTCGCAGGTCGGCTTCGTAGCGCGGCCGGTCCATTTCGACATCCATCTCGTCCGAGATGTCGAGATTCTCCTGGCCGTACTTGAGCGTCCCGGCGCTCTCATGATCAAGATTCCACCGTCGAAGCTCGGTAAGCGTCTTCACGGGCGCGGTGGGACCGAGCGAGGCGAGCCACGCGTTGAAATCGCGCTTCATCCCGTACTTGAGGACGACCGAACAGCCGCCGTCCTTCCCTTTGGCGCCTTCCAGGCCGGCGCAGATGTCCCACGCCAGGAAGTTCCTGGCCGGATCCGTGTCAAGGACGCTCGGAATGTCGGCCGGATCGATCACGACGGCGCCTTGGGCGACCAGCGTGGCAATCGCCTCATTCATTGCCTGACGCTGATCGGCGTCGAGACCCCCCTGTGTTTCACCGGTGCCGGGCGATGCAACGCGGTCGTAAAAGAACGCGCGCGGGATGCCGATGCGCGCCCCCTTGAGCGCGCCGGCGTCGAGGAACCGCGTGTAGTCGTGGCCGGGAGGAGGTGAGCAGGCTGGGGTGGCCGCGTCGTTCGGATCGCGTGAGGCGCCCTCCATGGCGCCCAGCAGCGTCGCCGCGTCCGCGACCGAGCGGGCCATCGGACCGGCCGTGTCCCGATCGGACGCAATGGGAATGATTCCGTACCGGCTGACCCGGCCCACGGTCGGCTTGATGCCAACGAGCATATTCTGATTCGCGGGGCTGAGGATCGAGCCGGACGTCTCGGTACCGACATTCGCGACCCAGAAACTGGCGGCAGTGCCGACACCGGAACTCGAGCCGCCGGTCGTCAGCGCCGGACGCCCGTCGGCCATCATCCAGCGCGGATCGCGGCGCGGGTCGTACGGGTTCATCCCGTATCCGGTCAGGCTGTTGTAGTTGGCCGGCATGCCGACGGTCACCCAGTTGGCGAGCTCGGTCATCTGCGTCTTGGCGATGATGATGGCGCCGGCCTCGCGCAGGTTCCTCGCCACGGTTGCCTCGTACGGCGGCACCAGCTCCGCAAACGCGAGCGCACCGCCGGTCGTCGGCATGTCGGTGGTATGGATGTTGTCCTTCAGGGCGATCGGGATCCCATGGAGCGCCCCGCGGATTTTCCCCGCAGCGCGCTCCCGATCCCGCGCGTCCGCCTCCTCGAGCGCCCGTCGATTGACGGCGATGACCGCATTCAACCGATCTTCGTACAGCGCAATGCGCGTGAGCGATTGCTGGACAAGTTCCCGGGAGGTGGTCCGACCCTGCTCCATGGCCTGACGCATCGCGGCAATGGTCGCTTCGACCACGGAGAACGACGGGGGCGCTTGAGCGGAGATTGTGAGCGCCGCGACGCCGCACAGAACCGCGAGCGAAAGCCGTCGACGGCTACTCGAGGACACAGGCGAAGCTCGCCGCCGCATTCGTGCCGCCGGTACCGTCCGACCTGGCGAGCTGGCCACAAGGGCAGGGCGGACGCGTGCCGGCACCGATCATTAGTGAGCCGTTGAACGACATCATGATTGCCACGCCCTGCGTATATACCTCACTCCTCGTCGGGGGGAGCGGGCGCACCGAGCGTACCGCTCGCCTTCTGCATCAGGTAGGTCTTGATGAATGGGTCGAGATCGCCGTCGAGAACGCGGTTGACGTCCCCGACCTCCACCTTCGTCCGGTGGTCCTTGATCATCTGATACGGCTGCAGGACGTAGCTGCGGATCTGGCTGCCGAAGCCGATCTCCTTCTTCGCGCCCGCGATCTGGTCCAGCCGGGCCTGCTGCTCCTTTAGCTTCAGATCGAAGAGCCGCGACTTCAGGACCTTCATCGCCCGCGAACGGTTCTTGTGCTGGGATCGCTCGTTCTGGCAGGACACGACGATGCCCGTCGGAAGATGCGTGATGCGGACGGCTGAATCGGTTACATTGACGTGCTGGCCGCCGGCGCCGCTCGATCGGTAGGTATCGATGCGGAGGTCCTTCTCGTCGACCTCGAGCTCGACATCCTCCGGCAGTTCCGGCCAGACAAACACCGACGCAAACGACGTGTGGCGCCGAGCCGCCGGATCGAAGGGTGAGATCCGCACGAGGCGGTGCACGCCCGCTTCGGCCGTCATCAAGCCGTACGCATAGTCGCCGGTAAGAGTGAGGGTGGCGCTCTTGAGGCCGGTGTCGTCACCCGGCTGATAGTCAACCACTTCCCGTTTGAAGCCGCGGCGCTCCGACCACTTCAGGTACATACGCAGGAGCATTCCGGCCCAGTCCTGCGATTCGGTGCCGCCCGCGCCGGGATGGATGGTGACGATGGCATTGGCGCGGTCGTGCTCGCCGCCGAGCATCTTCTTCGTCTCGGCCGCGTCGACTTCCGTCTGGAGCTCCTCGAGGCCGCGCGCGAGATCCGCGCTGACATCCTCCCCTGCATTCGCCCACTCGATCAGCACGCCGAGGTCGTCGGCGCGCCGCTGAAGCGACTGCCGCAGCGCCTGGTCTTCCTCCAGGCGCCGGCGGCGCTGCATCACCTTCTGCGCTTCGGCCTGGTTGCTCCAGAAGTCCGGCTCACCGATGCGCTTCTCGATGTCAGCGAGCTGCTCGTCCAGACGGGCACCCTCAAAGATGCCTCCGCAGTTCCGTCGCCCGGCGCCCGAGGTCCTCGTACTGCCGTACTAAGTCTTCGAGTTCGACTGCCATCACGTCCTCCGTTTCGGTCTCTGTTCCGTCGGGCTCGCGGTGCCCTGATCGCGGCGGCGCAGGGCCCGGCCACTGGAGCGGGCGCCGCGCAGCCGGGCCCGCGGGAGCGTCATGAGTGCGGCCGCCGTCAACGCCAGCGACAGATAGGCGATCGCGTCGCCGATCGCCGAGTAGACCGTGTGGCTCGTCAGGACGCGCACGTCCTCGACGAGACCTACCTGATCAAAGATAGCTGACTGCCGCACCACGCGTCCGTACGGATCGACGACCCCGCTGATGCCGGTGTTGGCGGCGCGCACGAGATAGCGGCCCTGCTCGATCGCCCGCATCGATGCCAGCGCGAAATGCTGGTACGGCGCGGACGACCGCCCGTACCAGGCGTCGTTGGTAATCGTCGTCAATAGCTGGCTTCCGCCCGCCACCGCCTGCCTGATGAGCGACGGATAGACGACTTCGTAGCAGATCGCCGTGTTGACCAGATGCGAGCCCACGGGCAGTATCACCATCGACGTGCCCGGCGCGAATTCGGCGAGTTGCTCGACCAGCGGCGAGACGAAATACAGCAGCTCCTTGAACGGAATGTACTCGCCGAACGGCACCAGGTGCATCTTGCGGTATACCGCGGCCGTCTCGCCCGTGGGTGTGACAAGGAACGCGGCATTGAACAGGCGGATGACGCTGCCGGTGCGGTCGACCTGGTCGCTGCCGAGCAGAATCGGCACCCGCACTTCGCGCGCGAGATCGCGCACCGCGGTCTCCCCCGCCTCGTCTTCCTCGAACATGAAGGGCGTGGCGGATTCCGGCCAGATGACAAACTCGGCGCCGCGCCGCACCGCGTCGCGCGTCATGGCGATGTAGGTCGTGAAGATTCGCCGCGCCTCGCGTGGATTCCACTTGTCCTCCTGCGCGATGTTGCCCTGGATCAGGGCGACGCGGAGAGGCGCTCCCTCCCGCGTCAGCGATCCGTCCACCACGCGACGCGCCCCCCATCCGCCGATACCGGCGAGCACGATAACCGTGGTGGCAATTGTGACGATCCGATCGCGTCCGCGCGAGAGGGCCGCGTACGCGATCGCCGCATTGACGAACGCGACGAGCGCGGAGAGACCGTACACGCCGAATACGCTTGCCAGCTGCGCCACCGGCAGGACGGTCACCTGGCTGTTGCCAAGCGGGACCCAGGGGAACCCACCGAACAGATACCCCCGCGAAAATTCGGTGGCTACCCACGCGGCAGGCATCAAGAGCAGGGCGCCCGTGCCCGCGCGGTTCACCAGGCGCGCGGCGATCAAGGCGCTCAATGCAGGAAACAACGCCAGATACAACGCGAGCAGCAGCATCGCCACCACCGCGACCGGCATGGCGAGCCCGCCGAAGGTGCCGACGACGGTGCCGGTCCAGTAGAGGGTGCCGATGAAATACACCGCGCCCGTCGCCAGGCCCAGGGTGAAGGCGCGCAGCGGCGGCTGGCCAGCCGGGCGCCCGACCCCTTCGACTCCGCTCAGGGCAGGCCGGCCGCGCCAGCCGCTCAACGCGATGAGGAGCGGAACCAACGCGATCCACGCGAACGCCGGGTGACCGTATCGAGGAAAGCTGAGCGCGAGCAGCGCGCCTGAGAAGAGGGCTAGCGCGAAATCCAATAGGCCATTGTCGCCCGAAACAGCGCCACGGCCTGTAGTCCTTCAGATACCGCTGGTCCAGGGAGTCTCGCTATACTGGGGCGATGAAGTCCGTTGCCGACGGTTTTCGCCAGGCCACGCGAGCCTCTGCCGCGGACCTCACATCCGAGCAACGAGTCGAGCGGGCATTTCGGCTCGGCGATGACGATCTGCGAGCGTATGCCGCCTCGAAGAGCATCACCCTGGATGCCGCTCGTATCGAGGTTGCGCGCCGGCGGTCCATGGGGCGTCGTCCGAGCACGTCCGCCAACGCCACCGGCCGGTGACGCTCTTCGCTCAGATCATCGCGCTGTTCCATCGCGAAGACATCCCATGCGCCCTCATCGGCGCAAGCGCCCTCGCCGTCCACGGAATCCCGCGTTCGACCTACGACCTCGACTTGCTGACGACAAGCCCTCGGGCGTTGGAGCCGTCGCTCTGGGAGCCACTGAGCGCGCACGGCGTGAGCGTCGACGTGCGCGCAGGCGACGCTGCCGATCCACTGCGAGGCGTGGTTCGGATGCAACAAGCGGGCGATCGCGATGTGGATGTCGTCGTCGGACGCCATCAGTGGCAGAGAGACCTTCTCGGTCGGGCGGTGCCCAGCCGGGTGCTCAACGAAGATGTGCCGGTCGTCTTGAAAGGCGATCTCATTCTGTTGAAGCTGTACGCTGGAGGTCATCAGGACGTCTGGGACATCGAGCAGTTGCTCGCCGATGCCGACCAGGACGTGCGGACCCACGTGGCTTCCCGCATCTCAGTCCTGCCCCCGGATTGCCAATCACAGTGGACCGAACTCACCCGTCGGCGGTGAAAGAGGCGTCAGTCCCAGGCGAATGGCGAATGGCCGAACCGGGAAAAGCTCAGCGCGAGCGCCGCGCCTGAGAAGAGGACTGAAGCCAGGCGGATTTGAGTTACCCGGAGGAGTTCTGCCATCGCTGGGCCGGCATCAAGCGGGACGGAACCAGGAAGTGCGATTCCCTGTATCATCTCCCTCGGGTCCGCTTTTCGACCCCCCCGCGACCCTTCCGAAGGAGACCAACGATGCGGATGTTGATGAAGATCAGTATGCCTGTGGAGAAAGGAAACGAGGCGGCCAAGAGTGGGGCGCTCCAGCGGACGATCCAGTCCACCATGGAGGCGCTCAAGCCGGAGGCGGCGTACTTCTACCCGGAGGACGGCAAGCGGACAGCCATCATGGTCTTCGACATGAAGGGCTCGTGGCAGCTGCCGGCGACGGTCGAGCCCCTGTTTCAGGCCCTTGGCGCATCCGTTCATGTCACGCCCGTAATGAACGGCGAGGATCTGCAGCGGGGGTTCAAGGAAGCCGGCATGTAGCCCGACCTCGCAGGTTCCGCGGACGCCGGTTTCCTTGGAGCCGGGGGCGGGTGATTCCGGTTCAGTGGGCGCCAAAGGGGTCGCCACATTTGCGAGGAGAGCGGAGATGGGACAGACATATCAGTCCACCGTGATCAATGCACCAGTGGAGAAAGTCTGGCAGGCGGTTCGCGATTTCCACGACATGAGCTGGGCTCCTAATGTGATCACGCGAGTTGAGGTGGTGGGGGACAAGAAAGGGGACGAGGTGGGCGCGCGCCGTGTGCTCAATGACGCCTTCCACGAGACACTGCTTGAGGTGAAAGACGAGGAACGGACCTTCCGATACAGCATCAACGATGGGCCCTCGCCAGTATCCAAGGCCGATGTGAGCCGCTACGTGGGCCGGGTGCAGATGCGGCCGGTGACTGAGGGAGGCGGCACCTTCGTGGAGTGGTCGTCTGCGTGGGAGCGGAACGACAAGGCCACCTCGGAGTTTTGCCACGGCATTTATGTGGCGCTCCTGGCTGACATGAAGAAGAGCCTCGAGCGATGACGGCATCTCAGGGTCCGTCGTGTGGCGCGAGCGGCACGACAGCCTGCGAACACTGGCGCTAAAGGACTTTGCGAGAAACTAGCGACGCTACCGCGTGATCCAGGGCTTGAACTGCTCTTCTTTTTCGAGCCTGCCGGCCACCGACTCCGCTTCGCGGCGATCGTTGTACTTCCCGACGCGCACGCGGAAGTTGGCCCCCGCCGTTGTGACAAATGCCGGATAGCCCTTGGTGCTCAGCCGGCGGGCGATGGCATTCGCCTCGGCCTGCTGGCGAACCGCGGCCACCTGCACCACGAAGCCGGTACCGGACGGCTCTGCCAGCGTCCCCCCCCCCGCTGCCGTCGCGGGCGCAGCGGCCACGGCTTGCGGCGCGACGGTGGGTGGCAATGCAACGGGTGCGGGCCGAGGCTCGACGGCGGGTGGCGGTGCAACGGGTTCGGGCCGAGGCGCAACGGCACCGGGTCGCGGCGTCACGGCAGCGGGCTTGGCGGCAGCGGGCGCCGGCCGAGCCGCCACCGCCGCAAGGCGTGGCGCGACGACCGGCGCGGGCAGATCAGCCGCGGGCTCGACCGGCGGCTTCAGCGTTTCCGCGGGCGGATCGGGATCTTCCAGGAGCGCAGGGTAAGTCAGGGTTTCCTGGGCGGTGGAGGGAACGGCGCCGGTGCTGGCGACTGCCTGCGCGGCGGGTTGCCCCTGCAGGGTCGCGGTGGGATCGAGACCGGCTTGTTCGGAAGAACCAATCGCGGATTCCGCGCGGGTCGGTACGCCCCGGCCGACCATCACGCCGCACAGGAAGATCACGACAGCCACCACGGTGGCCGCCATGAAGAGGAACACGAGCTGCTTCCCGTTCAGCTGAATCTCGTGAAATGCCTCATCCGACATCACTTAGCCGGTGCACATTTTAGCACGGCTGGGCCGTTCCGCCCCAGCGAAGAATAGCCCCAGCCAAGATCTCTGGCACGCGAAACTGGCAATCGGATCGGGGCGTTGCTGATGGTAGACTCCCACTCCGCATAGCATGCCTCTTCCCCGGATGGCGCGTCGCGGCGGGGTGACGGGCCTGATGGTCCTGCTGGTGATCCTGGCCGGGCTGGTCTCCTACAAGAGCGCCGGCGCCGTTCGTGTCTGGCATAACGTCCGCTCGACCGGGACGCTGGCCGTCCGCGATGACGTCGTCCTGCTCGGGCTCGGCGATCCCCTTCCGGTGTTCTGGCAGGTGCTGAACTACCTCACGGTCGTCTGGCCCGCCCTCGTGTTCGGCATTCTCATTGCCAGCGCCGTGCGGGCATTCGTGCCGGCCGCCAGGCTGGCTGAACTGTTCGACGGCGCGCCAGTCCGTTCCCACGTTGCTGCAGGTCTGTCGGGATCGCCCTTGATGCTTTGCTCGTGTTGCGTCGCGCCGGTCTTCTCTGCCGTGTACGGTCGATCCTCGCGACTGGGACCATCACTGGCAGTCATGCTGGCAGCGCCTGCGCTCAATCCGGCGGCACTGATCCTGACCTTCGCGCTGTTCTCCGCAACCATCGCCTGGTCGCGGCTATTGATGGGTCTGGCTGCGGTGTTCCTGGGAACCGCTCTCGTTGCACGGTTCTGCGGCAGCCGTAGCGCCGCAGCCGTCGGACCGGTCACGAGTGACACGACGAACGAGCCTGACGCCGAGCCACATCCCAGCGATCGCTGGTCCATCATCGCTCTTCTTCTCGCATCCTGCGTTCACGTGACGGTGCGAACGGTCCCACTGATCATCGTGGGTGTGGTCATCGGAATGCTGGTGTCCAACTACTTTCCGGTCGCGGCGCTCACGCCATCGACAACAGCCGTCGCCATCGCGGTGACGGCGGCCCTCGCCGTGCTGGTGGCATTGCCCACGTTTTTCGAGATCCCCCTTGCGCTCACGCTGCTTGCCGCCGGCCTTCCAGCCGGGGCCGCCGCTGCGCTTCTGTTCGCCGGGCCGACCGTAAACCTCCCTTCGCTGTTGACGGTCGGACGATCGGCCGGCTGGAAGCCTGCCGTGCTTGTCGGATTGATGGTCTGGCTGATCGCGCTCGTGGGCGGGGCGATCCTGGGCTGACAACCGCGCGACCCGTGCCGGGCGGCTTGCCGGCATCCCTCTTCCGACTTCTCGCAACGCCTGAATTCGCCGGCCGCGCCCATCGGGACTGCCGGGGCAGCGAGGGCTAATGCAACGAATCGAGCAGCGCCTGCGCCTCGGCGTTCGCGGGGTCGCTCCACACCGCAATTGTCAACGCATCGATCGCGTCCTCGGGCCGGCCGGTGCGGAGATAGATGCGCCCGAGCAGCAAATGCGCCTGGCTCTCGTAGGGCGCGAGAAAGATGGTCCGGCGCAGATCGGCAATCGCGTCGGCGTCCCGTTCGGCCTCGAACAGGCGGCGGCCACGGTCCAGATGAAACGCAGCGATCTCGCGCTGGTCCCGCTGCTCTGCAGCCACGACGGCGGCATCCACGCGCAGCGATTCGGGAACGTCGATCTCCAGTCTCAACCGTTCCAAACCACGCGGCGCCGCGTTGGCCCCCGGCTGTTTCGCTTCCCACTCGGCGTAGGTGGACGATAGCCGCCGCGCAAGGTCCTTCTCGCGTGCGGCCTCCGCCGTGCTGCCCGTCGCCTGGAGTGCCACGCCCAGCACGTAATGCGCCTCATCGTCTGCCGGATTGCGCCGCACCGCCTCGCGAAGCCAATGGATGGCCCCTTGCGTATCGCGATCGAGCCAGAACGCGTATCCAAGGTTAAAGAACAGGTCGGCGTCGCTGCCATCCAGGGCGATCGCCTCGCCGAAGCGGGACACCGCGCGGCCGCCGGCTGCGGGCGGCGAAGCCGCCGCGCCACGACCAGTCGAAGCGCCGGCCGCACCGGCGGGACGGCGGAGCTGCACGACGCCGAGATTGTTGACCAGCGCGGGATCGGCCTTCGCGCGATGTAGCTCGATGAACGCGTCGAACGCTTCCTGGTACCGGCCGAGGTGCAGCATCGAAACGGCGGCGAAGAACCGCGCCCGCCGCGCGAGCTGATGATCGGCTGGCACCTCCCGGACGGCGTCCAGCGCCTGCTGGTGGTCGCCCTGGGCCGTGTGCACATCCCAGAGCGCGACACGGGCGCGTTGAAACGCCGGGTAGACCCGGAGCGCCTGGGTGAGAAAGGTAATCTGGGCCGTGGGTGCTTCCGCGAGCAGGCCCTTGATGTACTGCTCGAACGCGGGGAGTGGCGGGTATCCCCGGGTCAGCTGCTCGGCGGGGACGATCGGGTCAGACGCGGCGATTCGGCGTGCGATCCGTCCATAGATGCTCAGGAGATCGTCCAGCGGGCCGCGCTCGACCAGCTCGGGCGAGATGCGGCCGGTATCGAGGCGAATCGTTCGCGCGCGCACGACCAGGTCGCCTCCCTGCAGGTCGAATGCGCCCACGACGACCTGCGAGGCGCCCACAACCTGTCCGAGGCGAATCACCGTGGCATGACTGAGCGTGGCCACGGCCGGCACTCGCAACCTTTCGAACGCGCGCACGCGGTCCTCGCGGCGCATGGCCGGCACGCCAAGCGCGATCAGGTCGTCGGTTACGAGCACGGCGGAGCCTTCGCTCAACCAGTACACCCGAGGCTCACCGGTGGCGTTCTCGAAAGGAACGACAAGCTGACGCGCCGTGGACGGTGCGGGCGCGGGCGTCACGGCCTGCGCCCCCACACCCGGTACCAGACACAACGAGACATCAGGCACCAGGCCCGCCCAGGCACCGAGCACGAAGCAGCAGGTCCCGACACGCCCCTTCATCCTGAGACCCCGGTGGGTCGCACCAGCACCACCATCAGACATTGACCCGCTCCTGTTGCGCGGCACTGCTCTGTACCCACCTCAACGTCGAGACCGAAGAGCATCATCAGCCGCCGAATCGCCGACGCATAGAATTCACAGAGCGGCTGTTCGACACGCTCGCGCACCTCGCAGAAAATGGAGCCGCGGATGTCGACCGCTCCTCTGCCCTTGTGCCAGCCGACGATGGCGCGGCTGCCGCGGTAGGTGCTGCGGACCATCGAGCGGGCCAGGCGCATCACCAGACGCACGCGAAGGACCGGGGGCGCCGCCCGAATGGCGGCGCGCTTGAAGGTCCGCAGATCGGCGACCGTCCATTCGGCGGCGTACTCGCCGGCCCGCGCGGCAACGAGGCGGTAAGGCTCCCCTTCCTGGCGCAGAAAGCTGAGGACGGCGGCAAGCGGCGCGAGGCCGATCCGGCCGTCGCGCAGGCCGCTCGGGTTCAACCACGCCTCGTAGAACTCCAGCCGCGTGGGCAGGAGGTCCGCGATCGCCTGATGCAGGCTCGCGACGAGCAGCCGTCCGATACCGGTCTCAATCATGTTTTAATGGATAGTCCGAACTGCTTGAGTACCGCCCACGACAAGCCTCCGCGCGGGAGCTTCGGGCCGCAGCAACGGAGCGGCCCGGCAGTAGCTTCGGCAAGACTTACCACTAATGGGAGCATTTCCTGGACAGCGGCCATTCTTGCCGGCGGACAGGCTCGGCGGCTCGGCGGCATCGACAAGAGTGCCCTCGTGGTCGGCACGAGCTCGATCCTCGAGCGGCAACTGTCGCTGCTGCGCGGCCTCACCCCACACATCCTGATCGTCGCGAGCGACCGTTCGCCCGTTCGGACCGGAGAGATCCGGGTGGTGGCCGATCGTATCGCCGGGGCCGGAGCGCTCGGCGGTCTTTACACGGCGCTGATGGACGCGCCCACCGAACAGGTGCTGGTGATAGGCTGCGACATGCCGTTTCTGGACGCGCCGTTTCTGACATATCTCATGGAGCGAGGCAGGGACGCCGACGCCGCGGTGCCGCGCGACGCGCGCGGCCGTCATCCGCTGTGCGCCTCGTATGCGCGACGCATTGCCGGCCATCTACACGACTGCATCATGGCCGGGAATCTGCGCGTCGGCGACGCATTGCTGGATCTCGCGGTGCGTGAGCTCGGTCCGGATGAGCTGGCGCCGTTCAACCGCGATGGCCGACTGCTCCTCAACATCAACACGCCCGACGACTATGCACGGGCGCGCGCCTGAACCATCCGGAATCACCCACCGCGTGAAAAGCGTAACGCACGGACAACGCGATCGCAATTCGACGCCCTGGCCCGGTGGCCTGAGGCGCGACCCTGATGCCCGATGATCCTGCCCGTTCATGAACGCGTGCGCGCGCACCTGACGCGTCTGCTGACCGAGCTCTACTCGCTCGACCGGGCAGGCGCTCCCGTTGTCGTCCTCGAATACCCGCCGAACCGCGACCTCGGCGATCTCGGCACGCCGGTTGCGTTCGAGCTGGCGCGGCGGTTGCGCAAGGCGCCCCGCGCGATCGCGCAGGAGATTGCCGGGGCGTTCGGCACGCTGGAAGGAGTGAGGCGGGTCGCGGCGGCTCCCAACGGGCACCTGAACCTCTTTCTCGAACGACGCGGCTTCCTGCTCGAGCGACTGGCGCCGGAGTCGGCCAAGCCGCGGCCTAGCGCGGCCAAGGCCATTGTCGAGCACACGGCGATCAATCCCAACAAGGCCGCGCACATCGGTCACCTGCGCAATTCCGCGCTCGGGGATACGCTCGTCCGCGTGCTGCGGTTCCGCGGGATTCCCGTGGAAGTGCAGAACTACATCGATGACACGGGCGTTCAGGTGGCCGACGTGGTGGTCGGCTTCCGCGTGCTCGAGGGGAAGTCATTCGCTGAGATTCGCGAGCTCGCCGACTCGACCCGCTTTGATTACTACTGCTGGGACCTTTATGCGCGGGTCACCGAGTGGTATGAGGAAGACAAGGATCGGCTGAAGCACCGCGCCGACACCCTCCACGACATGGAGCATGGCGGCCGCGACGCGGTGGAGATCGGCGCATTCATCGCCGATCGGATCGTCCGCTGCCATCTGAAGACGATGGCGCGGATGAATGTGGACTACGACCTGCTGACGTGGGAAGGCGACATCCTCCGGCTGAAGTTCTGGGCGCAGGCGTTCGACGTGCTCAAAGCCAGTGGCGCCGTGTACCTGCAGACCGAGGGCCGGCTCTCGGGATGCTGGGTGATGGCGATTGAGGCGGACGCGGGGGCCGAAGCGGAGAACGAGACGGAAGAGCGCGAGAAGGTCATCGTCCGATCGAACGGCGTGGTCACCTACGTCGGCAAGGACATCGCGTACCAGTTCTGGAAGCTTGGATTGCTCGGCACGGATTTTCAGTACCGCATCTTCGCCGACGGGCCGCGCGGCCCGCTGTGGGCGACGTGCTCAACGGGCGGCGAGCGCGACCATCCGCGGTTCGGAGGCGCGGGCTATGTGTACAACGTCATCGACGTCCGGCAGTCGTACCTGCAAAAGCTGCTGAAACAGGCGCTCGTGGCCGCCGGACATCCCGAAGGCGCCGAGCGGTCGCATCACTTCTCGTACGAGATGGTGACGTTGTCCCACGCGACCGCGCGGGAGCTTGGGTACGCGCCTGCACCGGATCTTGAGGACGCCACACGTCCGTTCGTCGAGGTATCGGGCCGCAAGGGGCTGGGGGTGAAGGCCGACGACCTGCTGGACACGCTGATGCGCAACGCGAGCCGTGAAGTGGCCGCGCGCAACCCGGACCTCAGCGACAGCGAGCGCGAACGGATCGCGCGGACGATCGGGATCGCGGCGGCCCGCTATTTTCTGATCAAGTTCTCGCGCGGCAAGATCATCGCGTTCGATCTCGAAGAGGCGCTGAGCTTCGAGGGCGAAAGCGGCCCTTACATCCAGTACGCGGTCGTCCGCGCGAACAACATCTTCCAGAAGCTGCGGCAACGGGACAGCCTCGACGAGCGGACGCTCGTCGACTCGCTCAAGGACGTCCCCGCCGCTGAGCTCACCGGCGAGAACGGCAGTCACGAGCTCTGGTCGCTGGTGCTGGACGCCGCCCGTCTCGACGAGATCGTCGACCAGGCCATCCGATCGCTGGAGTTCTCGGTGCTGGCGAAGTACGCCTTCTCGCTCGCGCAGGCGTTCAACGCGTTCTACCATCGCTCGCAGATCCTCAACGAGGAGCGCGATGACGTGCGGCGGTGGCGCGCGGGCGCCGTGATCTACCTGCGCGACCAACTGACGCGCGCGCTCGATCTGATGGGGATCTCGGTTCCTCCCCGAATGTAGTACGGTGCGACGTGCGACGGTACATCCGATGGTGCGAACGTGCGAGGGTACGAAAGTGAGGTTCGACGGTGCCGTTGTGACAACGCACCGCCGCATCCCACTGTCGCACCCTCGCACCCTCGCACCCTCGCACCCTCGCACCCTCGCACCAAGCATTGATATGCCGCTGATCGCCATCGCGCGGTGCAGCAAGCTGCCCGACTACGAGGCATCGGTTAGTCTGGCCGGCGGTACGCCGTGGGCGGTCGACCAGCGGACAACGCCCCCGGAGGACATTATCCGCGCGGCAAACGGACTCCTGCTGACTGGTGGCGGCGATGTGAACCCATCGATCTATGGTGAGGCAGCGCATCCCTCCTTTTCCGCGGCCGAAGCCGGTCGTGACGAGTACGAGATCGAGCTGGTTCGGCGTGCGCTCGACGCCGACCTGCCGGTCTTCGCGATCTGTCGCGGCATCCAGGTGCTGAACGTCGCCCGCGGCGGCACGCTGATCCAGGACATCCCGGACCAGGTCGGCCGGAGCGTCGAACACAAAGTGCGCGAGCCACGTTCTGCGATTGCGCACAATATCCGGATCGCCGCCGGCAGTGCGCTTGACACGCTCGTAGGCGCGCGGCTCGAGGAAGGCGGCGATGTGCCGGTGAACAGCCGGCATCACCAGGCGGTCAAGACGCTCGGCGAGGGCCTGCTGACGACCGCCACCGCGCCCGACGGCGTGGTCGAAGCGATCGAGGATCCGACTCGCCGGTTTTGTCTTGGGGTGCAGTGGCACCCGGAGAACTTCCACCGGACCGGGGAGTTCAGGTCTCTGTTCGAAGGTCTTGTGCTGGCTTGCACACGGTGAGACCCCGACGCCCGTAGGGCGGGTCCTGCTCCATGGACCCGCCATTCACAGGTCGCGCGGCAGCAGCTTCGGATTGCCCGGAATCATCACGGCTGCAAAGTGCCGGAGGTCAAGCGTGGCGATCGCCTTGGCTTTGATTCTGGTTGCGGTGGCGATCACGACCGCGTCGACCAATCCCATCCGCAGCGCCCGGTGACGCTCAGTCAGACGCCGCGCTTCATCCAGGTCGTCCTCATCGCCCCAGGACACGCCGAACGTCCCATCCGCCAGATCCGTCAAGAACGCCTCCTGCGCACGCGGGCCGACGTGTGCGCCCACCAGATAATCCACTTCAGGGAGGATCGCCCAGGGCAGCACCCAGGCATCCCGGTCGTTCTCGTACAGCGTGCGCAGTGCCTTGTGATGACGGTCGCTGCGGTCGATGAGCGCGACGATCGCGCCGGTGTCGGCGACAATCACCGCCGCTTGAGACCGGCCAGCAGCTCCTCGGCCCGCTCGCTCAGGTCGCCCTTGTGGCTGGCGCCGGCGCCCACGCTTCGCGCCCGGCGCGACGGCATCTCACTCGCGGCGTAGCGCGCCACCGCTTCGCGGACCAATTGCGCGGGCGCACAGCCGCGCGCGCGCGCAATCGCCTTCAGCCGGCGGTAATCCGCCGCGTCGAGGTACACAGTGGTCTTCTGACTTTCGGGCATATGGCTGCCATATATGGTGATAGATTCGACCGTGCCTGTCAACCCGCGTCACGGCGCGCTCGTTCGGGAGAAGGTGGCTATGGTCTCGACGGGTGCGGTGTTCGGAAACAGGTCGAAGCCGATCAAGTCGCCAAGCTCGTAGCCTAGGTCGAGCAGCATCCGGGTGTCGCGCGCCAGCGTCGCAATGTCACACGAGACATAGACGATCCGGGCCGGCATCCTCCGCGCGATCCCGCCCATGGCTTCCTTCGACATGCCGGTACGCGGTGGATCGGCGATGAAGGTCGCCTCCCTCGCAGGGAGATGCGGTGTGGCGAGAAACGACTCGACGCTGCGTCGCTCCACCCTGACGCGCGGTACGAACGGCTCCGCGTTCGCCTTCAGGTCGGCGCCGCTTGTCTGATCCCCCTCCACAAGCGTGACGTCTTCGGCGCCCGCGGCTGCCAGCGACAAGCCAAATAGCCCCACTCCGGCGTACAAATCGACGATCGGTCCCGATGGCACGAGCCCGGCGACATAACGCACGAGCGGTTCGAGCAAGAAGCGGTTTCCCTGGAAAAACGCGCGGGCATCGCGGCGAAGACGCAGCGCCGATGCTGAATCGCCCTCCCGCACGTGCAGCACGTCGCTCACTGACGGCACGCCCACAAGCCGCTCGGCGCCGGGCCGATCCGCGCGTCCGGCCGACAGCCCCGTCAGAGGACCGGCATCCGCGATCCGGCCAAACAGCGCAGCGTCGGTGCCCGCTTCCAGCTCAAGGTGGCACGCGCGCTCGTCGGCGGCGACGTTCTCCGCAATCTCCACGCCAGCAAGGCCGGCGAGGCGCTCCCGCGCGACGATGCGCTCGGCCGCGGCAATCCACCGAACGGTCTCCGGCAAAAGTTGTCCTGTGGTTCCCGCATCGCAGACATGATGCGTGCCCTCCCGGAGAAAACCGAGGCGGCCGCCCCGCGCGTGCAGGCGCGCGCGCATCCGGTAGCCGCGTTCAAGCGACGCCATGACAACGGGCGGCGCCGCCAGCGTCACACGTCCGATACGTCCAAGCGTCTCGCGAATGATCTCAGCCTTGAGGTGGAGCTGGCGCTCGTAGGCGATGTGTACGAACACGTTGCCGCCGCAGCGCCAGTCCGGTCTCCCCTCCCGCCGGTCCGCCGAGGGCGCGAGCACTTCAGACGCTTCCGCATACAGCACGCCGCGGCCGACGCGCTCGATCCGCGCCCGAATGCGCTCACCCGGAATCGCGCCCCACACGAGCACGGCCTGGCCCTCATGCCGCGCCAGCATCCTGCCCCCGGCGACGGCCTTCTCTATCTCAAGCGTGATCTCTGAACCGATTCCGACCGTCATAAGGCGCAATAGTGCGAACCTGCTCCCGACATCCTTTGTGTCGCTATCAGCGGGCAACGGGCAGTGGCACCATGTGCGGAGAAAAAGCCGTTCTTCAAGGCTACGTTATGGCTTTTTCGGAGCCACATGGCGGCGCTGGCCGGCGTCAGTCCTGGCAACGCACGGGAACTCCGAGATTAATCGAAGGCGATTGTCGGCAGGCGGAGGTGTTCGCGGATGAGGCGGTCGATGCACGCCCGCTTCGACTGTGGATAGACGGCGGCGGGCATGCGATCGCGGAAGGGTGCGAGCTGGACGTCCGCATCCGCGTCCAGGCGCTGCAGCGTTGGGGCGTCGCAGCCGGTGCGTGCCGCCTGCAGGAGGCGCACATCGAGGATGCGCAGCCGGTCGAGCAGCGCCCCGCGCGCTTCGCCGCGCAACCGCTTGGAGTCGGCCCGCGCCGCGTCAAGCTCCCGGATGATGTCGTCCAACGTCGCGTCGAGTGAGCGGCCCTCGCCGGCGCGCAACGCGGTCAGCCGCGCGACGACTCGATCCAGATGCGCCGGCAGGGTCCCCCGTTTCCGCGCGGCGGCCGCGTCCTCGTCGGCTGCTTCCGCGGCCGCCGCGGTGACAGCTCCGACCCCCACCGCGCGTTTCCAATCGTCGAATACGTCCAGGACGTCCGCTTCGCAGAACTCGACGCGCACGGGCCTGCGGCGCGGTCCCTTCGCGTAGTAGCGCTCGAAGTACCGATCGATGCCGCGGAAGACGATCTTGATGGGTATGCCGCGCGTCGCCCAACCGCACACCTGCTCGAACGCGGGGCCCACGATGCGGATCAGATGACCGTCGTTCTTGCGGCACAGATAGGCCTCCACCTCACGGCAATATGACGTGGAGTGGTCGTTCACATCCATCGCACCTCACCAGCGGTGACCCGTGCGAGGCCTGTCTTCGTGCGCACCACGAGCGCGCCGTTATCGTCAATGGTGTCGGCCACCCCTTCGAGCACCGCGCCGGCAGCGTGCCACTGCACCCGGCGTCCGAGCGTCCCGGCCGCGCGGCCGCGCCAGCCGTCCACCACCGATTTAGTTCGACCGCGCTGAAGATCCTCATATCGCGCCGCGAGACCGCACAGACATTCGGCGAGCAGCAACCCGCGATCCACGGCCCGGCCCAATTCTTCTTCAAGGTTCGTGGCGCCGGCGGCGACCTCGGGCGGGTATGCCGCCGCGGACACGTTGATCCCGAACCCGAGGACCACGTACGTCCCTGCGGCGGGCGAGGTCCCCTCCGCAAGCACGCCGGCGACTTTGCGCCCGCTGACGAACACATCATTCGGCCACTTCAGATCGGGGACGAGTCCGGTCGCGGCGTGAATGCCGTCCGCAACGGCCACCCCGGCGGCAATCGTCACCAGGGGCAGCGCGTGCTCCGCGGGCCTCAGGACCATCGACACATACAGCCCGGCCCCGGCCGGCGACGCCCAGCTTCTGCCCTGGCGGCCCCGACCCGCCGACTGGGCGTTGGCCACCACGACGCACCCTTCGCGGGCCCCGCGCTCCGCCAGCGTGGCGGCGAGGTCGTTGGTTGACGGTAGGTCCGGATACCAGAGAACCTGGCGCGCAAACGGGCCGAGGCGAGCCGCGGCGCGAGCCAGCGGCTCGACGAATTCATATGGCAGCGGCTGCGTGCGTGGATATGACATCGAGAGCTCGTCACCGAGACAGGACACGAAGACACGGAGGCGCGGAGTTCAAAACAAAGAGGCTTTCTCCGTGTCTCTGTGGCTCCGTGGCCCGTGGAAGCGAAGACTGTATCAAGCAGGTTCGATTTCGAAGCTGAGATCGACCGCCGGCGCGGAATGTGTCAGCGCGCCAACGGAGATGTAATCGGCGCCCGTGGCCGCCAGCTCGCGCATGCGCGGCAACGTCACACCGCCGGAGATCTCGGTCTTGGCCCGCCCGCGGCAGCGCCTCACCGCCTCCACGATATCCGGGGTCGACAGGTTGTCGAGCAGGATGATCTCGGCGCCCGCGCGCAGCGCGTCGTCCACCTGGCCGAGCGTCTGCGCCTCGACCTCCGTGGGCATCTCCCGGTTGCCTTTGCGCATGCGCCTCACCGCCTGCTCGACGCCGCCGGCGAGGCGTACGTGGTTGTCCTTGATCAGGATGCCCTCGTCCAGGCCGCCGCGATGATTTACGCCGCCACCGACGCGAACGGCGTACTTCTCGAGCGCGCGCAGGAGCGGAGTCGTCTTGCGCGTGTCGAGCACCGTCACCCGGCCGCCAGCGGCTTCCACGAACTGGCGCGTCAAAGTGGCGATGGCCGACAGCCGCTGGAGAAAATTGAGCGCGGTGCGTTCGGCCGTCAGCAGCGCGGACGCCTGGCCGCGGTACTCCGCGACCACCATCGCCGGCTCGCAGCGCTCGCCGTCTGCGCGCCGCACGTCGACGGCCACCCCTGGATCGAGCTGACGAAAGGCTTCGGACGCGATGTCGAGGCCCGCGATCACGCAGGACGACTTCGACAGAACGATCCCGCGCGCCCTCTGGTCGCGATCGATCACCGTCTCGGTGGTGACGTCGCCCCAGCCGAAATCCTCCGCCAGCGCCCGACGAACGATCTCCCGGTACATGCCGGGGTCGAGCGGCTCAAAGGGCATGGCCTTCACGCGGCCGGCTCCTCGGCGAACTTCAAGTCGGGCTCCGTGACGTCGGCGAAGATCAACTCGCGAATATGAGCAGCGGCCTGGAAATCCCGCGTCGCGGGATTGAGCGGCTCGAAGGCCGCCGGCAGTACCGCACGCGCGATGACCGCCTTGACCGGCTTCTTAGCCAGGGCCTTGATGCGCCGGATTTCCGCCAGTGCCAGCTGGCTCTGGAGGAACACATTCACCGCGGCAGCGTCGGCTCCGCCAATCGGCGCAACGATCTCGTCGCTGGTGGGCCACCTCGCCCGGTGAATCGACCCCGGACGCCACCAGGACCAGACTTCCTCGGTGACAAACGGCAGGTACGGCGCGAACAATCGCAGGATTGCCGAGAGGGCCACGAGCATCGCGCTATTGGCCGAGGCCGCGCCTTCGGGGGTGAAGTCGCCGTACCGCCGCGCTTTCACCAGCTCAAGGTAGTCGTCGCAGAAGGACCAGAAGAAACGCTCGGTTCGTTCCAGCACTCGCGCGTAGTCATACGCCTCGAACTGCTCGGTCGATTCCCGAACGAGCAGCGAGAGGCCGCTCAGCATCCCACGGTCGAGCGGCTCGGCGATCCCACCCCGCCGCGCACGCGTGCGCGGCGGGGACCCCGCGTCCTGGTCGCGCGGCTCGAACGGCATCAGGATGAACCTTGCGGCGTTGAGGATCTTGATGGCCAGGCGCCGGCCGACTTTCATTTGCCCCGGGTCGAAGGCCGTGTCGGTGCCCGGCCGGCCGCTGGCGGCCCAATACCGAACACCGTCCGATCCATGTTCCTCGAGCAGGGCCATCGGCGTGACGACATTGCCCTTCGACTTGGACATCTTCGTCCGGTCGGGATCGAGCACCCATCCGGAAATACCGGCGTTGGTCCAGGGCAGCGAGCCGTGCTCCAGATGCGAACGCAGCACCGTCGCGAACAGCCACGTGCGGATGATGTCGTGCGCCTGCGGACGCAGGTCCATCGGGAAGACGCGGCCAAACAGGTCCCCGTCCTCGAGCCAGCCGCCCGCGATCTGCGGCGTGACCGAGGAGGTCGCCCACGTATCCATCACGTCCGGGTCGCCCACAAACCCGTCGGGCTCCCCGCGCTCCGACGCGACATAGCCGTCCGGCACGTCGGTCGAGGGATCGATCGGCAGGCGCGATTCATCCGGAACCAGCGGACGTTCGTAATTGATGCTGCTGTCTCCGCGCAGCGGGTACCAGACGGGGAACGGCACACCAAAGAACCGCTGACGGCTGATGCACCAGTCCCCCACCAGGCCGTTCACCCAGTTCTCGTACCGATGCCGCATGTACTCGGGATGCCATCGCAGCTCGCGGCCACGTGCAATCAGCTCATCCCGGTACTCCAGCGTCCTGATAAACCACTGGCGGCTGGTAATGATCTCCAGCGGCCTGTCGCCCTTCTCATAGAACTTCACCGGGTGCGTGATCGGCCTGGGCTCGCCCACCAGGTCGCCCGATTCGCGAAGCAGCTCGACGCTGCGGGCGCGCGCTTTCGAGGCGGAGAGATTGGCCAGCTGGTCGTAGGCCTGCTGCGCGCGTGCCGCATCGCGCGACTCCCAGCCGGCCGTACCCCAGGTGACGGGCCGAAGCGCGCCGTTCGGCATGATGACGGCGCGCACCGGCAATGCCAGCTCACGCCACCAGGTCACGTCGGTGATGTCACCGAAGGTGCAGATCATGGCAATGCCGCTCCCCTTGGCAGGATCGGCCAGCACGTGCGCGCGTACCGGCACCGACACGCCAAACAGCGGCGTCGTCACGTCCGTGCCGAACAGCGGCTTGTACCGCTCGTCGTCTGGATGGGCCACAAGCGCGACGCACGCGGGAATCAACTCCGGCCTCGTCGTCTCGATCTCGACCGGTGTTCCACCCGGTCGCTCGAAACGAATCCGGTGGAAGGCGCCAGGCTGTTCGCGATCCTCGAGCTCCGCCTGGGCGACCGCGGTGCGGAAGTCCACGTCCCACAGCGTCGGCGCCTCGAGCTGGTACGCGGCGCCGCGCTTCAGCAGGCGAAGGAACAACGTCTGCGAGACACGCTGCGCGCGCCGATCGATGGTGGCGTAGGTCATCGACCAGTCAACCGAAAGACCGAGATGACGCCACAGGCGCTCGAACGCCTTTTCGTCCTCCGCGGTCAGGCGGTGGCACAGCCCGATGAAATTGGGCCGGGACACCGACACCGCCTGCTTGCCAGGCTTCTCCGGCGGCTGAAAAGCGGGGTCGTACGGAAGCGACGGGTCGCACCGTACGCCGTAATAGTTCTGCACGCGGCGTTCGGTCGGCAGGCCGTTGTCGTCCCAGCCCATCGGATAGAACACCGCCCTGCCGCGCATCCGTTGAAAGCGGGCTATGACATCGGTATGCGTGTACGAGAACACATGGCCGACGTGCAGCGACCCGCTGACGGTCGGTGGCGGCGTGTCAATCGAATACACGTCGGTCCGCTCGCGGCGCCGGTCGAACCGGTACGTGCCGTCGGTCTCCCAGCGGGCGGTCCATTTCGCCTCGAGACCTTCCAGGGCCGGCTTGTCAGGAAGCGTGATGGGATAATCCGCGTCGCGTACGTCAGGCATGCTGCTTGTCGCGGATCCGGTCGATTTCTTGCCGGACGAGCCGCTCCGCCACCTCCGAGACCACCTCGACGACGACCGCGCGGACCGCGTCCGGCGCGAGACGCTCGATGATGCGACGGGTCAGGTCGTCCAGGAGCGCATCGGTGATTCGCGGTTCACCATCCGTTGACGTCAGGCGCACGGGCCTGGCGCCGGGTTCCCCCTCCTCCAGCGCGAGCAGGGCGGCGAACGCCTCGGCGATCGGGCTCGGCGCGGGGGCCGTCACCTCGCTCGAGGGTTCAGCCGGGGGCGTGCGCGGCGACGCACTTAACGCCGCGAACGCGGAGTCGAGCCGGTCGAAGTACTCGTCGAGCGAATCGTTCGGGCGGTCCGGCGTATCGGCCATGCTCAGGGGCTTTCAACTCTCGACCGGACGTTCTTCCTGATAAAGTCGACGACGTCCTGCATCGGTGTGCCAGGAGGAAACATCCCGCGGACGCCAATCTCGTTCAGCTTCGGGATGTCCGCATCGGGGATGATGCCGCCAAGGACGACGAGCACGTCACGAAGCCCCCGGTCCTCCAGCAGCGTCATGACACGCGGGCAAATGTGCATATGCGCGCCGGAGAGGATCGACAGCCCAATCACATCCGCATCTTCCTGGAGCGCGGCCGCGACAATCTGCTCCGGCGCCTGCCTGAGACCGATGTAGATCACCTCCATGCCCGCATCGCGCAGCGCCCGGGCGATCACCCTGGCGCCGCGGTCGTGGCCGTCGAGGCCGGGCTTGGCGATGACGACGCGGATCTTGTGGTGCACGGCTTCCTGCCTACTAGACTACGGGAATCTCTCCGTACTCACCCCAGACATCGCGCAGCGCGTCGCACATTTCGCCGACGGTCGCGTAGGCGCGCACCGCGTCGAGCAGCAGTGGCATCGTGTTGGCGCCGTTCGCGGCGCCCTCTTTCAGCCGGTCGAGCAACCGCCGGACCGCGGCGGTATCGCGCCTTGCCTTCACTTGCGCCAGCTTGGCCCGCTGCGTCTCGGCGGCGGACTGATCGATATACAGGATCCCGATTGGCCCCCCTGCGTCCGCAACGCACTCGTTGACGCCAACGATGATCTGTTCCCGTCTTTCGACCGCCTGCTGGAACGTGTAGGCGCTTTCGGCGATCTCTCGTTGTGGATAGCCGCGCTCGATCGCCTCCACCATGCCACCCATCCGGTCGATGATCTCGAAGTAGGCCAGCGCCTCCTCCTCCATATCGCGTGTGAGCTTCTCCACGAAATACGACCCGCCAAGCGGATCGACGACGTCGGTCACGCCGGTCTCGTGCGCGATGATCTGCTGCGTCCGCAACGCCAGCGTGGCGGCCTCGGCGGTCGGCAGCGCGAGCGCCTCATCCAGCGAGTTGGTATGGAGCGACTGCGTGCCGGCCAGGACGGGCGCGAGCGCCTGCAGGGCCGTCCGAACGACATTGTTATACGGCTGCTGCGCGGTGAGTGAGACCCCGGCGGTCTGCGTGTGAAACCGCAGCTGCCAGGAGCGCGGATCTCTGGCCTTGAACCGGTCGCGCATCACGTGCGCCCAGAGACGGCGGGCGGCACGGTATTTCGCGATCTCCTCGAAGAAGTCGCTGTGCGAGTTGAAGAAGAAGGAGATGCGCGGGGCGAATTCGTCCACGTCGAGGCCGGCTTCTATGCCGTACTGGACGTACTCCACACCGTCGCGCAGGGTGAAGGCGAGCTCCTGCGCCGCGGTCGCGCCCGCTTCGCGGATATGGTAGCCGCTCACCGAGATCGTGTTCCACTTCGGCACGTGCCTGGCGCAGAAGGCGAAGATGTCGGTGATCAAGCGCATGGACGGGCGCGGCGGGTAGATGTACTCCTTCTGCGCAATGAATTCCTTCAAGATGTCGTTCTGAATCGTGCCCGACAGGGTTTGCCAGCCGGCGCCCTGCTGCTCCGCCACCACCAGGTACATCGCAAAGATCATTGCGGCCGGCGAGTTAATCGTCATGGACGAGGTGACCGCGCCGAGATCGATCCCGTTGAAGAGCGTCTCCATGTCGGCGAGCGACGCGACGTTGACGCCACACTTGCCGACCTCGCCGAGCGACAGCTCGTGATCCGGGTCGCGTCCCATCAGCGTGGGCAGATCGAACGCGACGCTGAGGCCGGTGCCGCCGGCCGCGAGCAGCTGCTTGTAGCGCTGGTTGGTCTCCTCCGGCGTCCCAAACCCCGCAAACTGCCTCATCGTCCAGAGCCGGCCGCGGTAGCCGCTGGCGTGGATCCCTCGCGTGTACGGGAACTCGCCCGGGTCGCCCAGGTCGCGCTGATAGTCAAGGGACGAGATGTCGGCGGGTGTGTAGAGCGGCGCGACGGCGCGTCCCGAGATGGTCGTAAACAGTCCGCGCCGCTCGGCACGCCCGGCGGACGCGGCGCCTGAGGTCGCGCGCTTCATCCCGCTCAATTCTACTTACAATGTGGGACATGCCCGACTCCGGCAGCATCTTCGGCGCGATGCTCCAGGAATTTGACGAGGCCGCCCGCATCCTCAACCTCGAGCCTGGCATCTGGAGGATCCTCACCCATCCAAAGCGGCAGATCACCGTCTCGTGTCCCGTGCAGATGGACAACGGCGAGATCGAGGTCTTCACCGGGTATCGCGTGCAGTACAACATCACGCTGGGCCCGGCCAAGGGCGGCATCCGCTATCACCCCGACGTCACTCTCGACGAGGTCACGGCGCTCGCGGCGTGGATGACGTGGAAGTGCGCCGTGGCGCACATCCCGTTCGGCGGCGGCAAAGGCGGGGTGGTCTGCGATCCGACGCGCATGTCGCGCCGCGAGCTCGAGGCGCTGACGCGGCGCTACGTCGCGGAAATCATCGACGCGATCGGTCCGGAGAAGGACGTGCCGGCGCCCGACGTCAACACCAACGACCAGATCATGGCGTGGGTGATGGACACCTACAGCATGCACGTCGGCCACACCTCCACGGCCGTCGTCACCGGCAAGCCGGTGGAGCTGGGCGGGTCGCTCGGGCGGCGCGAGGCGACGGGGCGCGGCGTGATGATCGTCACGCGCGAGGCCGCCAAGCACCTGGGCCTCGACCTCAAGAGCGCCACCATTGCGGTCCAGGGCTTCGGGAACGTCGGATCCGTCTCCGCGGACTTGCTTGCCAGGGCCGGCGCGAGGATTGTCGCCGTCAGCAGCTCGAAAGGCGGCGTCTACAACGCCAAGGGGCTGGACATCGCGGAGATGCTCGATTACGCCCGCGAACACAAGACGATCGACCACTTCCCCGGCGGCGAGTCAATCGACAACGAACAGCTGTTGGCCCTGGATGCCGACGTCCTGATCCCGGCCGCCCTCGAGAACCAGATCACGGCGGACAACGCCGGGACGATTCGCGCGAAGATCGTCACCGAGGGCGCCAACGGTCCGACGACTCCGGACGCGCATAAGATGCTGCACGGGCGCGGCATCTTTGTCATCCCGGACATCCTGGCCAATTCCGGCGGCGTGACCGTCTCGTACTTCGAGTGGGTGCAGGACCGCTACGGCTACTTCTGGGAGGAGGAGGAGGTCAACGCGCGGCTGGAAAAGAAGATGCGCGAGGCGTTTGACGACGTGCTCCAGACGTCGCTGAAGTACAAGGTCGACCTGCGCACCGCCGCCTACATTGTCGCGATCTCACGCGTCGGGACCGTCACCAAGATGCGCGGCATGTACGCCTGAGGCTGCGCACGATCCGCACATAGGGCCCATTCATGTGGATCCTTACGGTCATCGGCTTCGGCGTGATGGCGCTGGCGCACGCCGCCCCGGCGCCGTTCCTGCTCGACAAGATGGCGGGCGATCGGGCCGTCTGGCACATGCCGCGCGACGCTCCGGCCACCGTGTACCTCACTTTCGACGATGGACCGAATCCGGCGACGACGCCGGACCTGCTCGATGTGCTCGCGCGCGAACACGTGCCGGCGACCTTCTTCGTGATCGACCGCCATCTTACCGATCGGACGGCTCCGATCGTGAGACGCATGTTCGCGGAGGGGCACGCGGTCGGCCTGCACTCGGCCTCGCGCCGCTACATGCTCCTGGACGCGGCGGAACTGGCGTCGACGTTGACCGGTGCCGCCGACCGCATCGAGATGCTGACGGGCACGCGGCCGTGTCGCGCCTTTCGGCCGCACGCGGGATGGCGCAACGGCGAGATGTACGTCGGTCTCCAGCGCAATGACTACAGGCTCATCGGCTGGGGCTGGATGCTGTGGGACTGGAACTGGTTCAAGCGCCGCACAGCCGACAGCATTGTGAAGCGGCTGGCCGCGCGCGTGGCGGCCGGCGATATCGTGGTCATGCACGACGGCGACGAGTCGGCGCCGTTCAGGGATCAGCGGCAGACGGTCGTCGCGACGGCCCGTCTGATTTCAGCATTGCGCGCGCGCGCATTCCAGTTCGGTGTGGTATGTCAGAACGGCTGAGTATCTACGAGCCGACGCGCAGTGGGATGAGTGCCTTGGCCTCGCCGCTGGCGCCCCTGGCGGTGATCTCGACGAGGTATTCGCCCGCGGCGACCGCAGCGAGGCCAAGGTCGATCTGGTGTGTGCCGCCGGCCGCTGCCGGGCCAACCGGCACGTCGGCCATCCTCTGGCCGTTGCGATTGAGTAACGCCGCGGTCGGCGTGGCGTTTCCGTAGACATCAAACCGGATCAGCAGGCGCTCGGTTCGCGAAAACTCGCGTCCGACGGTCGGCACGGCGCCCGCATCCGCGGCAATCGCCTGGAAGTCCCGCGCGGTGCGCGCGCGATAGACCCGCGGCGTGCTGACCGCCGCGTCCGGCGACGTCAGATCGGGCACCGTGATGGTGCGAATCTCGCTATCGATCACGCCTCCGCCAGAGGTCGCTTCAACCGACATACGCAGTTCGAGCTCACCCGGCGCTGCGTCGAACACCAGTCGCTGAGGGCCGGGCGCGACCGAAACAGCGGACGCAGCTTCGCGCCCAGGCGAGACGGGCGCAACGTTCGGCGTCGGCGCCGCGTCGGGCACCCGGCCGCGGAAGACGAGGTCGCCCTTCGCATTCGCGGCGATGAGCGACACGCGGCCCGGCTGCCTTTGATCGCGGCCAACAGAGGGAGACCGTGGTGGCAGCGGCTCCCAGATCAGCGTGACACGCGTCTTCCCCTGCTCTCCGCGCGCCGTGCCCAGCCAGGTGCGTACGTACTTGCCGGCCTGCACCGACGTCGCGATGGAGGCCAGCGCCTGCTGAACAGGCTTCGGCGTATCCGGCGCCACCGTGTTGGCCCGGACGATTTCATCGGCCGTCAGCGCCCAGTACCCTTTGCGCGCCCGCACGTCCATGTTACGGCGCTTCAGGCGCACCGTGATCGGATGGAACTTCCCGTCGTTTGGCGCCCGCGCCGAGTTGTACCCGATCAGGTAGTAGAAGCTCGAGTCGCGCACGATTTGCGCGAGGCCAGGCCCGAGATCGTTGCGGTTGACGATGGCGCGGCCGTCGGTCTCCTCGGCGAGCGAGCGCAGCGTGTCCTGCGTCATCTGCAGGGTCCGCCGATCCTGGTTCGGCCCGACAGCCTCGTCGATGCTGAACTCGAAGGGCGTCAGCCCGCGCGGATCCACGGTATAAATGGCGGCGTTGTTGCGGTTGGCCGCGGTAAAGACATCGCGCATCTGCGAGTACAGGTCCGATTGCGCGAAGAAGGACGCCGTTTCCTCCCGCTGGCTGTTCTCGCCGGTCATCGGACTACGCCCGCCCGGGCTACCAAGCGGCCCGACAGAGGCGTCGGCCGTCCGCAGCTGCGGCGGCAGCATCGCCGTCAGCCCTTCGCTGACGTAGATGATCGCCTTGCGTCCCTCGCGCAGGCCGCCGAGACGCGTGGCGAGGCCCCGCAGCGCGGTCATCACCACCTGGTTGCGAATCTGCTCGACGATCTCTGACGGCGCGCGCGCGTACTGCTCCTCGAAGAGGTTGCGGGGCCGGTAGTCGAACTTGCGCCCCTCGAACCGCTCGATCGCGCCGATGACCGACGCGGGATTCCGCGTAAAGGAGATCCCGTCCACGGGCGTGAGCGGATACATGATGCCGATAAGGTCGTTGGGCCGGAGCTCGGTCTGCACAAACCGAACTAACGGCTCCTTGACCGACACCGAATTGCCGAGCCTCACGTGGTAATCGTCGAGAAACAACACGAACAGCCGCACGTCGTCGCGCGCCAGCTCGATCTCTTCGTCGATGCGGTTGCGGAGCTCACGCGGCAGCGGCGCGCCCGGCGGCGGGTTGCCGTCCACGCGAATCAACCGGAACTGCTCGATCGCCTGCGGCCTGCCGTCCTCGAGCACCTCGAAGTCGGCCGCGGTCAGATCCGTGACCGGCTCGCCTTTCTTGTCGTGGACGATGACGTCGACGCGGACGAAATTGATGCCCGCGCGGAACGTGGGCTGCTGGGCCGCGTCGCCCTGAGGCGCCGCCGCGTCCGCCGGGGGCGTACCGGCCTGCTGCGCATCGGCGCCCCGGGCGGCACCCGATTGCCGCGCGGCCAGAGGAGGGCCGGTGCCGACCTCGACCAGACTGACGGCGAGAGCCAGAAGGAGTGCAACCGGCGTACGGGTCACTGGCATCGATGATACCCGTCAAAACCCAAATCCCAAACCCCAAAACCCAAAGCCCAAACCCCAAAGCCCAAAGCCCAAAGCCTAAAGCCCAACTGAGGAATTATGCTTATCCGGTGCCAGAGCCCGATACGACCCGCGGATTGACCACGCTCCACGAGGATGAGGCGCTGTTTCGCCACAGCGTGTTCGAATTCGCGGACCGCGAGATACGGCCGCTCGTCCGCGAGATGGACGAGCAGGCTGCGATCCCCCGCCGGCTCATCGACAAGCTGTTCGACCTCGGCGTCATGGCGATCGAGATCCCCGAAGCGCAGGGTGGCGCCGGGGCGGCGTTCTTTCATGCGGTCCTTGCCGTCGAGGCGCTCTCGCGCGTGGACCCGTCCATTGCCGTCCTCGTCGACGTGCAGAACACGCTGGTCATCAACGCACTGCTTCGTTGGGGCGGAGACGATCTCAAGCGCCGTTACCTCCCGCGGCTTGCGGGCGGCACGGTGGGCGCCTACGCGCTCTCGGAGGCGGGATCGGGCAGCGACGCCTTTGCACTCGCCACGCGCGCGGTCGAAAGCGCGGACGGCTTCGTCCTCAACGGCCGCAAGCTCTGGATCACTAACGGGAACGAAGCCGGCGTCTTCATCATCTTCGCGACAGCCAATCCGGAAGCAGGCTATCGCGGCATCACCGCTTTCCTCATCGAACGCGACTTCCCGGGATTCACCGTCGGAAAAAAGGAGGACAAGCTGGGCATCCGCGCGAGCAGCACGTGCGAACTGCTACTCGAGGACTGCCGCGTGCCTCGCGCGAACGTGCTTGGCGACATTGGCAAGGGTTACAAGGTGGCCATCGAGACCCTGAACGAAGGGCGGATTGGCATCGGGGCGCAGATGATTGGCCTGGCGCAGGGCGCGCTCGACCACACCATTCAGTACACGAAAGAGCGCAGACAGTTCGGGAAGGCGATCGCGGACTTCCAGGCGGTGCAGTTTCAGATCGCCCGCGCGGCGACCGAGCTCGAGGCGGCGCGGCTGATGGTCTATAACGCGGCGCGGCTCCGAGACGCTGGGGAGCCCTTCGTGAAGGAAGCGGCGATGTGCAAACTCTTTTCCTCAGAAGTGGCGGAGCGCGTGACCTCGCTCGCGGTCAATCTGTACGGCGGTTATGGATTCGTGAAGGACTACCCGGTCGAAAAGCTGTATCGTGATGCCAAGATCGGCCAAATCTACGAAGGCACCTCCAACCTGCAGCTTCAAACGATTGCCAAGCAGATTCTGACCTGATCGTAAACGCGAAGGTCAAGGGTCAAAGGTTGGAGGTTGGAGGTCAAGTCCTGTCAGGATCCGGTGCGCGACCCCGAGAGCGAGCCATCGATATGCGCGCGGAGCTCGTCGATCGTCGCCGGCGATCCGTCGAACAAGTGTTCGGGATAACTCGTATCCGCGATCATGGCCCGGTAGATCGCCGCGCTCTTGTACAGGTTCAGCCCGAGCCCGGCGAGGTACTGCAGTCGCAGGTTGCGGTCGGTATTGATGGCGGCGTCTTTCATCCAGTTTGCCATGTCCGCTCGGCTCCCCGCATAGGTCCCGAACAGCTCGACGGCGGAATTGATCCCAACCTGCGCGAGCGAGCCTCGGATCCGGTCGCCTTCCGGCGAGTCGAGCCTGGCCTGAACCCGGTCGATGTCGATCCGGCGATTGCCGAGTTGCCCGAAGAGGACGAGGTCGTATCCCTGCCGGTCGACGGTGTTGGCGAAGACGGCGCCGTTCGGGAACGCCTCGAAGAATGTCCCGATCTCACTCTTGACCGCCGCGTCGGTGCTCTCGTAGAGCTGCACGAACAGCGTCACCACGCCCCCGGGATTGAGGTGCTCCTTAATCTCTTCGAAGAACTCCCGCGTGTACAGTGTGGCGGCGCCCTTGACCCATGGATCGAGTGGATCCGACGTAATCGCATCGAATGTCTCGTCCGTGGTCAGCAGGTAGTGGCGCGCGTCGTCCAGGTGCAGCCGCACCTTCGGGTTGCGGACCACGTCGAAGTTGTGCTCGGAGAAGTGCGTCGACACGACCTTCGGCACCAGCGGCTCGATCTCCGCGATCGTCTCGTCCCTGACGCGGGGATCGATGGACACGGCGCCCGCGGTGACGCCGGCCCCGCACCCGATCACGAGCACCTTCGCGGGGTTCTCCGGCACGAGCGTGGTGATGTGGCCGAGTACGCGCTGCAGCCTCATGTCCTGCGGTTCGCTCGACGCCTGCACCTTGCCGGCGTTGTGATAGTTCAGCACGCCGTCTGGCGTGCGCGAGACGGCGACCGCCGCCGTGACACCCTCACCCACGTAGATAATCTGGTTGATGCCGGCCCAGGTGGCCGAATAACGGCCGTACGCCACCAGCAGGCCGGGCAGCGGGGGCACCACGCGCGCGAGGAGAATGGCAGCCACGCAAACACCCGCCACGAGGAGCGCCGCCGTGCGCACGCGCAGCTCGCCCTTCGTCTGGTCCGCGGGCGCGACCCCGACCAGCACCAGCACGCTTGAGATCGCGGCAAGTCCGATGAGCGCCTGTTGCGCGACCTGGCTGCCGACCGTCCCCACGAGCACTAATCCCGTGACAAGCGCGCCGACGATGGCGCCTACGGTATTGGCGGCGTAGACGCCCCCGACGAGGCGTCCGGGGTCCTGCCCACGCACAGCCACCGCGCCGAGCGCCAGCGGAAAACTGGCGCCCCACAGCAGCGTCGACGGCAGCGTGACCCAGATCGCGCGCACCAGGTCGAGCTGGTAATTGAACAATGGACTGGTGGAGAGCGACGGGTTGATGGGCCAGTACGGGAGCGACTCACCCGTGGTGTAACCGGCCCACGCGAGCGTCACGCAGAGTAGCAGCTGGCACAAGCCGAGCGCCACACGAGGGCGTGTCACGCGGCGCGCGAGCTCCGATCCAATGCTGCTGCCGATGCCGAGCCCGACGAGGAACACCGCCAGGATCAACGAAAACGTGTAGGTGGTGCCGCCGAACAGCAGCGACAAGATGCGCGTCCAGACGACCTCGGCACCGAGGGCGGTCATGCCGGACAAGGCGATCGTGACGTAGATGAGCGCCGACTCCGGCACCGTGGCGACAATCCGAACCTCGACAGCCGGCGGAACGTACGGCACCAGCCGGGCAACGCCGAGCGCCAGGAGCCCGACGCCGGCATTGATCCCGACAGCCACGAACGTCGCGGCCGGCATGTCGAAGGTGGGCAGCAGGTAGAAGCCGGCGAGCACGCAGCCCATCACCGCGCCCGAGAGGTTGCCTGCGTAGAAATAGCCAAGCCACGACACTCCGGTCGGCGTGGTTTCCACCCACCGCGCGATGGCGGGCAAGGTGGCACCCATCAGGATCGTCGGCGGAAGCAGGCAGATACCCGCCACGATCGCGCGCAGGAACAGACTCGCCTGCCCCGCCCCGGCAATCGTGGTGTACGCGCCGCCGATGAGCGGGACGACGAACAGGACGACGACGCCCAGAAGGCCGATGCCAAGCTCGAGGGCGGCGTAGACGCGCAGCGGGTGATGCCGCCCGCTGATGAACCGCGGCAGCAGCAGGCTGCCGAGGCACATGCCTCCCATGAAGGTGCCAAGGAGGATGCCGAGCGATACCGCAGAAGAGCCAACCGAGAGCTGCAGGAGCTGGAACCAGACGACTTCGTAGATGAGGGCCGCACAACCCGATCCAACAAAGAGCAGCAGAAGCGCCGGCAGCCATCGCCGGCCGGTCTCGAGGTCGGCTGCCGA
>JACPPO010000042.1 GCA_016190945.1 Acidobacteriota bacterium
GTACGAGGAGCGCATGGCGCGCGCGCTCGCCACCGTCATCAACCTGCTCGATCCCGACGTCATCGTCATTGGCGGCGGCATGTCGAACATCGGGTCGCTCTATGTAAACGTCCCGCGGCTGTGGGGATCGTTCGTCTTTTCCGATACCGTCACGACCCGTCTGGTCCGGGCGCGCCACGGCGATGCCAGCGGCGTCCGCGGCGCCGCCTGGTTGTGGGATCACCCCGCATCCTGAAGGCTGAGGGGTGCACTTGTCGAACCGCGCAGCTCAGAGGTCGTTGCCCGAATACGACTGGTTGAACGATTTGTTGCACAGAGGGAAATCAGGGACGATGTTCCCCTCGAGGGCGTAGGACAACGCCGGCCAGTTGAAGAACGACGGGTCCACGATCTTCACGCGGTGCAACGTCCCGTCTTCTGCCGCCATGAGCCAGTGCACAATCCGGCCGCGCCATCCTTCGACAATCCCGAACGCCGCCCGGAAGCCGTCCAGGTTTGGGACACTCACTCGAACGGTAATCGGCAAGAAGGAGCAGAAGGAGTTCGAGAAGGAACAGAAGCAGGTGGCCGAGGACGTCGCCCTCGAGCTCACTCACTCCTGGAGGCGGACCCGCGCTACGCGGGCGACCGCATCCGCGCCACGGCGCGGCCGACGCGGGTCGAGGCGTAGAAGATGCGTCCTACCGGAATGCCGCCGCGCAACCGGTGGCGGCCAATCGCCTCCAGCCCGGCCGAGGCGATACACCCGCAGTGGGCGCAGTCGGGCTCGCCGCCGAACTGGCAGGGCGTGATGCGCCGTTCAAGGTCCGCGGAGAAGCATTCCGTCGTCTGCGCGAAGATGCATTCCGCGGGCGATTGCGGCGGCTTCGCATAGACGTTCAGCATCCCGTCTAACATCTGCAGCTTCGAAAACCGTGGCCGCAAACGCCGCAGGTCCGCAATCACCCGCGCGCGATCCGCCGCCGTCAGCCGTTCGGCCGACAGCTCGCCCTTCTGGGGCGTATACAGACTGATCCAGATCAGGCGCGTGTGCGGGTTGTCCTGCCACGTTCGCAGGAACTCCTCGAGGTACCCATCGCGGCGCGCCTGCTGTCTCGTGACGGTGCAGTGCACCGTGACCTGGTGTCCCGCGATGTGCCTGAGGATGCGGTCGTAGGTGGCCGGCGCACGGCGCTCGTCATGCTCTGGGGGCAGGCCGTCAATGGACACGACGACCTGCAGCCGGGGCAAGCGCGCCCATTCAAGCGGGACCTGGCGCACCGCGCTCGTCACCAGCTGCGTATGGATGCCGCGCTCGGCCAGGCGCGGCAGGATCGTGCCAAGCTCGCGATACCGTACGAGCGGCTCGCCGCCCACGATGGAGACGTGCAGCGGCCGGTGACGATCGATGAGCGCCATGAAGCGGCCGACAAGCTCGTCACCCTTGTAGTCGGCAAGGCCGCGGAGGGTGACGCCACCACCGAGGTGATCGTCGCCGTAGGCATAGCATCCCGGACAGCGCAACGGGCATTCGCGGGTGATTTCAATTGAAAGGTTAGGTCGATAGCCTGCGAGAATCCGGCCCCAGGCCTGGATCACCTCGCGCGTCTGCAAGCGGCCGTTGTCCATGTGGGGTCTATTATGGGTTACGTGGTGCGTGAAGCGCCAACCCGATTTGCTATCCTGTCTTGCACATGCCTGGGGAATCGCGGCGACCGCGGATCGCGCGGCGCCGCTCGAAGCTGCATGGCTGGGGCGTGTTCGCGCTCGAGCCGATCAACAAGAACACGCGGATCATCGATTATGCCGGCGAGCTGATCGACCGCAAGGAAAGTCTGAAGCGCGAGACGAAGTATCTGGCGCGCGGCGCAGTCTGGTGTTTCACGGTAAACCGCCGATGGGTGCGCGACGCGAACGTCGGCGGCAACGTCGGGCGCTTCGTGAACCATTCGTGCAGGCCGAATTGCTATAGCCAGATTGTCGGCAACACGATCTGGATCCGCGCCGGGCGCAATATCAAGCCGGGCGAAGAGCTGACGTACGACTATTACACGGACGGCGAGTGCGTCATCCGGTGCCGCTGCCGTCCGGGGTGCACGCGCAGGCTATAGCAATGGCCACGGAGACCGTACGGACCTTTGTGATCTATGTGGCTATCGCCGTCCTGATGTCCTTGGTGGCGCAAACGTCTGGGCAGGCAGACGTTACCGATGCCGACCTCGAGGCTGCGACCGGAGGTCGGGTGGTGCGCGTGGGACCCGCCGCCGGGGGTGGGCGCGTCGCCACGTGGCCGCTGGAGGTGTACGTCGCGCGCGTCCTCGCCGGCGAAGCGGAGCCCAGGGCCGCGGACGCGGCGTTTCAGGCGCTGGGTGTGGCGATCCGCACGTTTGCCGTCACCAATGCCGGCCGTCACGCCCGCGAGGGCTTCGACCTCTGCGACGGCACGCACTGCCAGGTGCCGCGGGCCGCGACGCCGGCCACGCGGCGCGCGGCGCTGGCCACTGCCGGTCAAGTCCTTACGTGGAACGGGGCGCCCGCCGAGGTTTTTTACTCCGCCTCCTGCGGCGGTCATTCCGAAAGTCCAGACCAGGTGTGGCCCGGCGCTGATTATCCCTACATGCGGTCGGCCCCAGACGACGTCCATGAGGGCGATGAGCCTTGGACCCTCGATCTAACCCTTCGAGAAATCCAGCGGGCCTTGGCGGACGTCGGCTTCCGGGGGCGGTTGGGGGATGTGGATGTGGACGATCGGAGCCCGTCGGGTCGCGTGACGCGCCTGCGCGTGTCGGGACTGCAGCCGGCCGTGATCGCCGGCGACCAGTTCCGCGCGGCGATTGGCCCCCTCAAGCTGCCCAGTACCGCGTTTTCCATCGGTCGGCGCGGTAGCAGCCTGCGGTTCACGGGCCGCGGCTACGGCCACGGCGTCGGCATGTGCGTGATCGGAGCGGGCCGCCGCGCCGCGCGCGGTGAGAGCGTGCGGGCAATCCTCGCGCAGTACTACCCGGGCCTTGAAGTCACGCGCGTGGGCGGCGCGCCCGTCGAAACGGCGGTTGCGCCGCTTCCGACCGCGCCGGTGCCCCCTGCGGCGGGCCGTCTCGCTCGCGGTGGCATCGTCGTCGAGGTGCCACGCTCCTCGGCCATGACCGAGGTCGAGGTTGCTCGGCTCACGGCGCGTGCACACGACGACCTCGCGAAAGTGCTGGGCACGTCGGTCGCGCCCCTTACGGTGCGGGTGCACGAGTCGCTTGAGCGTTTTCGCCTTGCGACAGGGCGGCCGTGGTGGGTGAGCAACGTGTCGGAAGGTACGGAGATCGACCTGGTTCCCGCCGCGCTCCTCGCGCAGCGGGACGGATTCGAGGCCGCGCTTCGGATTGCCGTCGCGGAGCTGCTCCTGTCCGAGGCCTTGAAAGGGCGTCCCCTCTGGATTCGCATTGGCGCGGCACGCTACTTCGGGCGCAACGCGCCGAGTCCGGTCCAGCCTGCCGGGTCGCGCGACCGGTGTCCGTCGGACGCGGAGTTGACGCTGGCTATCTCCGCCCCTGCCCAGCGCGACGCCGAGGCGCGGGCCGAAGCATGCTTCGCGCGCGAATACGTTAGAACCCGCGACTGGCGCGCCGTACGGTAGCGACCAACAGCCAGCTACGAACGGCTAGCGATAACGCTTGAGAAAAAAGTTGAGCTCAGAGCCCAGCGACCTGGGGCTATCACGTCCACAGGAGCATCCGACAGGACCGGCCGTGTCGATGGTGACGAGTGGGAGCATAATAAACCGAGGCCCATAATCGGTCATGCTCATCCGAAAGCCGGCTGATATTCCGTATTCCGAGGTCACCCCGAAATCGCTATACCTGCGGCGCCGCGAGTTCATCCGGACGGCGACAGGACCAGCGGTCGCCGCGGCGGAGGCGCTCTCGCCGACAGGCGCCCGGGCGCAGGGTCGGCCGAAGCTGCCGCACGTTCGTAAGAGCCAGTTCAGTACTACGGAGCCGTTGAACGACTACGGCGACGTGACCGGCTACAACAACTTCTATGAGTTCGGTACCGACAAAGAGGATCCGAAAGCGAACGCACGGCACTTCACCACGCGCCCATGGTCCATTCGCGTCGAGGGGCTCGTCAAGGCGCCTGCTACCTACGACATTGACGGTTTCATCAAACCGTACGCGCTCGAGGAACGGATCTACCGGCTCCGCTGCGTGGAAGGGTGGTCGATGGTGGTCCCGTGGGTCGGCTTTCCGCTGGCCGACCTGATCAAGCGGCTTGAGCCGCGGCCAAGCGCGAAGTTCGTCGAATTCACCACGCTGCACGACGCGCAGCGAATGCCGGGACAACGCGTGCCGATCCTGCAGTGGCCGTATGTCGAGGGGCTTCGGATGGACGAAGCGATGAACCCCCTGTCGATTCTGGCCGTCGGGGTGTACGGCGAGGCGCTGCCGAACCAGAACGGCGCGCCGCTCCGCCTCGTCGTGCCATGGAAGTACGGCTTCAAGGGGATCAAGTCGATCGTCCGGATCCGGTTCACCGACAGGCAGCCGCGCACCTCCTGGGAAATCGCGACCCCGCACGAGTACGGCTTCTACGCCAACGTGAATCCCAATGTCGATCACCCGCGATGGAGCCAGGCGACCGAGCGCCGCCTGGGCGAGTTCCGACGCCGGAAGACGGAAATGTTCAACGGGTACGGCCAGCAGGTCGCGAGTATGTATTCCGGCATGGATCTGCGCAAGAACTTTTGACCATTCCTGACACCCTGCGACGGGTCATCTTCGCGGCCGCACTCGTTCCTGCGGCCGCGCTTGTGTACGGCGCCTTCACGGACGACCTTGGTGCGAATCCGATCGACTACATCACGGATACCACCGGGCTGACGGCGCTGACCTTTCTGATCGTCGCGCTTACCGTCACGCCGCTGCGGCGGCTGACCGGCCGCCACGAGCTCATCCGGCTGCGCCGGATGCTCGGGCTGTTTGCGTTTTTCTACGCCTGCTTGCACATGGCGACCTGGCTCATTCTCGACTGGTTCTTCGATTTCGCCAGCATGGCCGCTGATGTGGTCGAGCGTCCCTTCATCACGCTGGGCATGACGACGTTCCTGCTGCTGCTGCCGCTGGCCGTCACCTCGACGGCCGGCATGATCCGGCGGCTTGGTAAACACTGGCAGCAGCTTCACCGCCTGGCTTACCTGGCGGCCATCACCGCCATCATTCACTTCTGGTGGGTCGTCAAGGCCGACTTCAGGGAGCCGCGCCTGTTTGCGCTCGCGCTCAGCGTGCTGCTGGGGTTCCGTGCATGGTGGACGATCCGGACGCGCCTATCCTCGCGGTTCTGACGCCGCGCCAGGGCGATCCACGGCATCCACCCCGGAGACGTGCGCAACGGAGATCTCGCTCGAGGCCTTTGATATGCTCCGTGGATTGATACCGCCGATTCCCGCGTTCGCTGCGCATGGATAAACGCGGGGCAGCTTCGCCTGAATCGGCAGGAGCCGACGCTCTCCTGGGCCTGAATGGCCGTGCCGACCACTCGCCTGCGCAGATGTCTCGTTGAGTCAACTCGTGGAACACCTTCTTCTTCGTCTCGGGCGACGGCGAATCCTCCTGGCCGATGTGCGCTGCAGCGCGGACGGGAGAGGCGTCGGTTACGGCCAGATGCTGGAGCGGATCGAAAGGGTTCTTCGCTTCGGTCAGGTGATGGGAGTACCGGTGTTGCTCGTCCGGCCGGCCAAGTCGATCAACACTGCCGTCTTCCATCTGCGAAGCGACGACGTGGAGATCGTATCGCCGGTGGGTTGGAGAGCGTTTTGGTTGACATGCGTCTGGTTCGCGACCGCCCCATTCCGCACCGGATCGCCGTGGCTGTGGACGCAGCGTACGGTCGCACGAGTCTTGCTAGCCTCCGTCTACGAAGCTGTCGAGCGCTCTCGATACCTGCCGCGAGCGCTCCGGCGCTTCGTCTTGCGCCCGCGTCCGATCTATCGCAGGCTTCGGGCGGCAAATGCCGCCTACGCATCCCTTTCCTCGGCGTTGTGGAAGAAGACCTTCAAGCAGCAGGCCAGCACGCGGCTCCGAGACGCGGAGAGACAGGGGATAGAAAGGCCCCTGCGACTGGCGCTACCAGCCGACCGCGAGCGGGCGGCGATTGAGCAGGCGGCTGCGCTGGGCATCAGTCTGACAACGCCGCTGGTCACCGTCCACGTTCGCGAGTCTGGGTATCGGCCTGCCGCCGGTCTCCGCCAACGAAGGTGGGATGTCTCGAGGAATGCGCGGGTCGAGACCTATTTCGATGCGTTCAACGCCCTTGTCGAGCGTGGCTATACGATTGTCCGCCTCGGCGATCGCACGATGATCCCCGTCCAGCGACCTGGGGTCGTCGATCTGGCAACCTCACCTGCGAGGACCGAGTGGCTCGAGGTCTGGTGCACGCTGCGCAGCGACTTTTTTGTCGGGTGCAACTCGGGTCCGTCCCAGGCGACCTTTCTGCTGGGAGTGCCTCTCCTCACGGTCAATGCCGTTCACTTTGGAGATGTCGTGTCGAGACCATCCGGTCGCTTCATCTGCAAGTTGGCACGCGAGAAAGCAACCGGAAAGATTCTTTCACTGTCGGAGATGCTGACCGAAGACTACCTCCGGGTGGGGCTCGAGGCGAACAAGTATGACTATCTGGACAACAGTCCCTCGGATATCCGCCAGGCCGTGATTGACATGATCGATGTCGTTTGCGGTCGCGAAACCCCGTCTTTGGCGCAGCGCCGTTTCAACGAACGGCTGGTCGAACTTGGGCGCGAGTGCTCGCCGGAATGGACGGGCCTCGACGGCATCGCCTTCACACGTCGTCCGCGCGGCACCCTTTCTCGCAGCTTTGCCGAGAAGTATTTCTGTGGCCCGCTGGCCCCGTCGGGACTTCGGGAGGGGGAGTAGCGCTTCGCCAGCGGGGATGACACCGTAGTCTGGTGCGGTTCGCTGCATAAACGGGCGGTGTAGGTGACTCGGGCCGTCTCCCCGTTTTCGGTCTGAAAACGTGAGGGACGGTCCGAAAATATTTGGTTGCGGGGGCTCGCCGCAGATTGGACCGGAAGCTCTGTTGGCCGTGAGCGCCACGGTAGTGAAGGGTCACGACCTCGACGTCGATGTGATCCAGTCAAACGTGGGAGCCCGACGCATCCCGATCTTTTTTGCCCCCGATAAGGGAGCGGGAGAAAGGGCATTGGCCCTGCCACCTGCCTCCGTGCGCGCGTACCGCGAGGTGTACGGGCGAGATCCGCGTGGGTGGCCGCCTGCCTGACGTCGGCCAGAACGCTCGCGTCTGATCGATGCCTTTTTCGAACCTCGCTTATACTGAGAC
>JACPPO010000043.1 GCA_016190945.1 Acidobacteriota bacterium
AACAGCTCTAACGAATCCATTCCTCGGGGACCTTTGCGAGCTGGGCTCGCGTCATGAATCGCGTCAGCTCCTGCGCGTGAGAGCCGGCGTCCCTCCGAAGGCGGGTGAGGGTCACTGAGATGACCTCGCGCTCGCGGACCGCGGTCGGCGTCTGCGGTCCCGCATCGATCTCCGCGATCCGCGCTTCCTGGGTCGCACGCTCCGCGTTTACTTTCGCGACGCGCGACCGCAGATCGCGCGCCAGCGTCCGCCAGTACTGCTCGTCGCGCTTCTCACGCGGCTTGACGATGACCGGCTCAGCTCCGGGGTTATCGGACGGCTTTGCTGCCAGCGCTGCGGGGGTCTCAGGACCGGGCAACGGAGCAGCGTCGATAGAAACGGGAGCTGGTGGCGATGGTGCCGACGCGTCGACCGGCGCGAGGTCGGCATTCGTATAAACCCGGCCGGACGTGGTCTGCTTCCGCCGCTCCGCCTCTCGTTGCGCGATGTCCCCGAGCGACTGGGCAGCCGCGATCTGCCCTGCAAGTGTCAGGCAGACAAGGGCGGCCGCGACGGTCCTCTGAAGCTTCACGCGAAGGCGGAAGCCGGACACTACGTCCTTGCGGTGCCACCACTGATATGTCATTGGCGAACGTCCCGCCAACCCGTCACGCTATAGACGCCGCTGCCGAGACCGCCGTTGTAGGTGATGGTCGGATTGCCGCTGATGGAGTTGATGTCGACCGGCGACCCAGGGGTGTTGGCAGCGTTCTCCACGAGAAGCTGCCCCGAGATCGCGGGGCTCCCGCTGATGTCGAGCTGTTCGTGCACCAGGATCTGACCCTGGGCGTCGACCTCGCCCGCTGCGCCTCCGCCGGAGATGTCCAGATCGACATCGGTCACGAAGAGCAGCTCGGGCGAATCGGGAGTCAAGAAAGTGTTGCCGCCTACGTCGATCGATCCTTCGGCAATGATAGAGACCTGAGCCGGGGTAGAGGCGCTCCCCGGACCCGCGATGTTGGCTGAGCCCTCCACGTAATACGTTCCCAGGACCGCGCTGTTTACGAAGGACCAGGTCACGCTACCGCTGTTGAAGGTCAAGCCGTAAGTAGTCCGGCACGGGTTCCCGCTGCCGCTACAGTTAACGATCGGTGTACCGTCCAGCTGTGTCATAAGGCCCGCGGATGTGAGGACGTAGTCGGCGTAGGACCGGTAGTCGCTCGCACGCACGGGCGGCAACGGAAGCGGGGCGGCCCCTCCACTCGCCGTCCCCTCGACCTGGTCACACGGGTCGTTGCACGTCAAGGTGTCCGAAGCGGACGCGTCACCTGACACGTCCGCACTGTTGCCGGAAATCGTCAAGCTGCCGTTCGAGTGAACGTCCCCCTCCGTCCCCTGGATCGTGACATTGCCGGACATATCGAGATCCCCGTTGGTGACGAGCGCGGGCAGCTCGATGGGACCGATCACGGCTTCCAGCTCCACCACCGTGTTGTCCGGCCCGTATCCCGTTGCCCTGACGATCAGCGTTGCGTTCGTGTCGTCGTACGGGCCGCCGGCCTCGTCCGGCGGGTCGTTCATGATGTACGCTTCGTACTTCGCGTTGATTCCACCGGCAATCGTCAGTTGTGTGCCAATGGGGATGGCCTCGGCCTCGTCGATCCCCGGGTCTCGCGCTTCCAGGCTGCCGTTGTCCGCATCGTTACCTGTGGTGCCACTCGCCAGGTCCGGGCCAATCAGCAGGTAGTCTACCGCCTGCTCAGCGCTATCAAGCTCGTTGGCCTTCCATTCGAAGATGTAGGTGGTCGCCAATTCCACGGCGTGATTGAGGCCTGCTTCGGCCGCGGCCTGCGCCTGCGCCCCCGACTGCTGGTTGCGGGAGATGAGCGTCTCGGTCTGGCCGCTCACGCCGAGCGCCGCCGCAAGCGCCGACATTAGCATGAGAAGCAGCAGCACCCCAACGAGCGCGGAGCCCCGCTCGCCCGGTCGCTCGACGATCGAATGTCGCGTCTTGGCCATGATGTCTTACCGCGTCCGCAGGCGGACCTCCGTGGCGAGCGTCGAGGTTGTGTATCCTCCGGTAATCGGGTTCCGCGCGCGCGATTGCGCCGTGACCTGAACCTGCACGTACGCGACAAGTTCCGGGGTGGTGGTGACCGCTCGCGCCGTATCCAGGTACGTGAAGCGCAGGTCCGTGAAGATCGCCTCGGTCATGGCCTGGGCCGCAGGATCAGCCGCATTAGGATCCTCACGGGTGATCACGGTATTGACCGAATCGAACGCAATGGTGATGTTCTCACCAGGGTCGTCGAGCACGCCGTCCGGGGGATTGATGTCCGCCTGGACCAGGATGCTGTCGTAGGTAGGCGCGACGCCGTCCGGATCGATCTGGACTTCCTGGTTGTCCGGGATGATGTCGTAGGGGTCGCTCCCTGCCGATCGCAGGTCCCTGGCGATCCAGTCGAGCGCGTAGCGCGCCTCCTGCTCGACCGCGACGTCGTCAAGCTGCGTTCCGTACGCCTGTTGAATCTGGGTCGCAAGCATGACCGTGCCCCCGAGGACCATGGTCATGATGGCAGCGGCAATCATGAACTCGATGAGCGTGAAGCCGCTCTCGCCGAGGTCGGGTCGCTGTGCGACCCGACAAGCCAGTGCTGGCTGGGCGGTCCGCATTAGCGAACCGCCCCGTCGCCGGCGCGGCGGCTGCGGGGTGGCTACCATTGGCGGATGATGGTGGCGAGGTCGACCTGACGATGCTGCTGGGCGCGCAGGTTCACGACGCGCACGGTCAACACCCGAAGGTCGTCGTTCGGCATGGGCATCTCGCTCACCTCCCACCGGAGGGTAATGCCGGTGAACGGAGCGGGCAGCGTCTCCGAATAGCCCGCGACGTCGGTGTCCAGGCTCCCTCCGACCGCGACTTCCGGATCGGACGAGAAGTTCAGCTTCATCAGATCGTCAACCTTGTCCTGGGCGAGCCGCGTGGAGCGCGCCGCTTCCCGCGCGCCGATTTGCATCGATGTCGTCACGGCAAGCAGCGCGGCAATGGCGACCATGCCGATGGTTAGTATCAGCGTACAGGTCAGGACCTCGACGAGCGTAAAGCCACGCTCCCCGTGCAGCGCCTCAGGGCAGCTGGACGCGGCCGCTCGCCGAGACGGTGATCGTTCGGATCTGGGCATCATCATTGGTCACAACGATCGTCACCGGCGGAACATCCACCACCCCGGTGACTCGCCCTGACGTGTCTATTTGAATGTCGTCACTCACATCGCCGAAAGCCGCGCCGTCCGGCAGGAACTGGATGTCGCCGACCGCCGAATCGTCGTCGGCGCGCAGGATCTGGTACTGCCCGTCCGCGGGATAGTTGAATCGCACCCGCAGCCTCATGTTTTTCCCGACCGCCTGGTAGCGCGCCGCCCGGATTGTGCTGACGACCTGCTGGCTCGCGGAAATCAGGCTGTAGCGCGTCATGCCGGCCGCAATCATGGGGACCGAGATACCCGCAAGGACCGCGATGAGCCCCGCCACGATCATCAGTTCGATGAGCGAGAACCCATCGGTTCGCGTCCGGGTCATTCCACCTCCGCCGAACAAGATACATTCCGCATCAAATAGGCGCGTTTCATTGGGGTTTCGCCCGGCCGTGTCGTATTTTGTCACATGTCAATTACAGAACTGGTCCCTGGGAAACCGGATGGCGTCGTACGGAATTTCTGCCGTGAGCAGACGCCGACGGTGGTGCGAAATCTGCGCGCCCGCGGATTGCGCCACCGCCTAAGTCCTTATCGGTCAAAGAGTCACGAGAAACCAGAGGCCGGCATTGCTGTTGCGGTGGGCCTTCCGCGATGCGCCCGAGACGACGCCAGTCGCTCGCCGACGTCGCGTCCGGCAGCGGCTTCTCGCTGGTGGAAGTGCTCATCGCCACCGGCCTGCTCGCGACCGCGATCGCCTGGCTCCCATACCTGTTCGCGGTGGCCACACGCGCCAATCTCGACGCGGGCGATACGACCTGGGCCACGGTGCTCGCCGCACAGAAGATCGAGGAACTGCGCGCCGGGCCCTTTCCTGAATCCCTTGCTGCGCAGTCGGTGGATTACCTTGACTCGGGAGGGAACCCACTGGATGGCTTCGGTTCGACGCAGCGGGCGTACACGCGGCGCTGGTGGATCGAGCCGCTGCCGTCCGCCCCCGACAGTACGATTGCGATCACGGTTGTCGTCTCGCGGTACAGGCGAAGCGATGAGAGTACGCATGGCGCCGCCGTGCGGGGGCGGGATGCCGCGCGCCTCGTGACGCTCCGAACGAGGAAAGTCCCATGACGCGCTTTCGCGCACGGCGATGGAGGTCGCGCGCTTGGGCGCCGCAAGCCCCGCTAGCGTCAGACGCTGGCTTCACGCTCGGTGAGCTGTTGGTGGCAACCGCGATCACGCTGGGCCTGATGGCGAGCATCTTCGGGCTGACGACCCCGGCGCAGGGCATGTTCGACGCGCAGCCGGAGCTGTCGGACATGCACCAGCGGCTCCGCACCGGTGTCGACGCGCTTGCGAAGGACTTGCTGATGGCGGGCGCTCCGGTGATGCCGTATCGCGCAGGGGAGCGCGATAGCGATCCCGACTTCGGGATCTTCTACCGCCACGACACGATCACCCTGGTGTCTGTCCCCTGGGACGACGGTACGACCACGTCCGATACCTACTACTTGAGGAGCGATACCGCGGCCAGCACGTTCCAACTCAGGCACTATGACGGGGTCGAGACCGACCTGCCGGTTGTGGACCAGGTGGTGAAGCTTGAGTTTGAGTACTTCGGCGCCGATCGCATACGGCTCGACCCGGCAACACTCCAGGACGGCCCGTGGGAGCCGGATGGGACCGATTCCAACCGGTTCGATGCGGACCTGCTGAACATCCGCCGCGTACGGGTGACGCTGCGCGTGCAGGCGGCACGTGCCACCTTGCGCGGACCCGCGGGGATGCTGTTCATGCACGGCGGCACCGCAGCGTCCAGTGAACGCTACCTGCCGGACCGCGAAGTCCGCTTCGACATCTCGCCGCGGAACCTGAATCTCCAGTACTAACGATGCGGAAGGCTCTTGTGCGATGGTGCGAGGATGCGACGGCGCGAGGGTGCGTCCGACGGTGCGACGGTGCGACGGTACGACAGTGGGTGCGACCGTGCACTGTCGAACCAGCCGTCGCACCGTCGCACCTTCGCACGTTCGCACATCGCGCTCGCGACGAGCGAGGTGTCGTGCTGGTGCTTGTGATGATGACGATCACCCTGCTGACAGCTCTGAGCACGGCCGTGACGCTCGCGACCATCACCGAGACGGCTATCGCGGCCAACTACCGGGACGGGACCGAGGCGTTATATGCGGCCGAAGCGGCTGTTGAATTCGTGATGCAGGAGCTTGCTCCCGTTCCCGATTGGCGCGACGTCGTCTCCGAGCCCGGGCAATCTGCGTTTGTGGACGGCCCAGCCGACGGCATTCGCACGGTGGGGGCGGTCACCCTTGACCTCACGCAAGCGACGCGAGACGTCTATGGGTTCGCCGCACCAGCGCCGGGAGCTGTCAGCCCGCCCTGGGTGTTGTACGCCTTCGGGCGCTTCCAGGATCTCGTGCCGTCCAGCCTCAGTCGCTCGGGGGTCTACGTGGCGGTGTGGGTCGCCGATCGTTCGCAAATACCGGACGAGACGTCTCGGCCAGAGGCGCTGTCTATTCTTGGCCAGGCGTACGGGCCGCAGGGGAGTCGCCGGTCGATTGAGGCGGTCGTGACGAAAGCGGACAGCTCGGCGATTCGTGTACTGTCGTGGCGCGAGTTACGGTAGCGCCCGGCGTCTATCGCGCGCTTCGCGGCGGCCCGATACGGATCGTGGGCCACCTTGACGGCCGCACCCGGCCGCCGGAGAATCCTACACATGAAGTCAGTGGCCATTCGAAGCATGGCTGGGGCGTTAGTCCTGGCCTGTGCCGCCCCTGCCTCGGCCCAGTCGCTCGCCGACGTGGCGCGGCAGGAGGAGGAGCGCCGGAAGGCGGTCAGGTCGTCCGGCAAGGTGTATACGAACGACTCGCTGCGCCCGGAGCCGGCCTCGCCCGGCGCGGTGCCTGCGGCGCCGCCGGCCCCGGCCGCGCAGCCCACGGCTTCCCCCACGCCATCTGCCGACGTGCCGACAGCGCCGAAGCCCGAGACGCCTGCCGCCGTCGGCGAGGCTCCGAGAACCGAGGCTGACTGGCGCAAGCGTGTCGCGGCGGAGCGCGACGCGTTGTCGCGCGCCCAGATCTTCGCCGAAGCGCTGCAGAGTCGTATCAACGTGCTTTCCGCCGACTTCGTGAACCGCGACGATCCGGCGCAGCGCGACGTGGTGGCCGCCGAACGCCAGAAGGCGCTTGCGGAGCTGGATCGCGTCAAACAGGAGATCCAGCAGCACCAGAAGGCGATCGCCACCATCCAGGACGAGGCACGCCGCGCGGGAGTCCCCGCGGGTTGGACGCGGTAGGTCAAGAATCAAGAATCAAAAGTCAATAGGACAGACCGCTCTGGGCTTCAGGCTTCATTTGACCTTTGCCTCTTGACCTTTGACTTACAGAATGTCTTCCTTCCCCGTCCTTCTCGTCGAAGACAAGGATTCACTGCGGGGCATGCTCCGCCACGCGCTCGAAGCGCAGGGGCACGTCGTTGTCGAAGCGCGCGACGAGCCTGAGGCGATCCAGCATCTGCGGCAGTCGCGGCCGGCGGTCGTGCTGACCGACCTCAAGCTTCCGACCGGCGACGGATTCGGCGTGCTTCGGGCCGCCAAGGAGCTCGACCCGGAACTGCAGGTCGTCGTGATGACCGCGTACGCCAGCATTCAGGATGCGGTGACGGCGATGAAGGAAGGCGCGATGGACTTCCTCGCCAAGCCGGTCGACCCCGATCACCTGGTTCTGATGGTGGAGCGCGCGATCGCGCAGCGCCGCATCCTCTCCGAATACATTCTGCTGAAAGAGGAGCTGGCCGAACGGCGCGGCGCCCCTCGAATCATCGGCGAGGATCCGCAGCTGCGGCATGTCCTGCGGCAGCTGCACCGCGCCGCCGGCACCGACGCCACTGTCCTGCTTGAAGGAGAGAGCGGAACCGGCAAGGAGTTATTCGCGCGGGCCCTGCACGCGTTCAGCCAGCGCGCCGACGGACCGTTTGTCGCCATCAACTGCGCGGCCATCCCGGAGGGGCTGCTTGAAACGGAGCTGTTCGGTCACGAGAAGGGCGCCTTCACGGGAGCCGTCGGGAGGAAGCCCGGGCGGTTCGAGATGGCGCACCGTGGAACGCTCTTCCTTGACGAGGTCGGCGACATGCCGCTCGGGCTGCAGGCGAAGATCCTGCGCGCGCTCGAGGAAAAGCAGTTCGAGCGGGTGGGGAGCGCGAGCTCGCTGTACGTCGACGCCCGCGTCGTTGCCGCCACCAATCGCAACCTCAAGGCGCGCGTGGCGGAGTGCCAATTCCGCGAGGATCTCTACTTCCGCCTCTCGGTGTTTCCGATTGCCATTCCGCCCCTGCGCGACCGCGCGGTCGACGTGCCGATTCTCGCGCGGCACTTCATCGAGCGGTTCTGCCGCGATCTCAACAAGCAGGCGCTGCTCCTGTCGCCCGCGGCGCTAGACGAACTGCGGGCTTACGGCTGGCCCGGCAACGTGCGTGAGCTGCAGAACTGCATCGAGCGCGCGGTTATCCTCTCCGACGGCGACACAATCCATCGGCGCCACCTTAACCTGTCCTTGCCTCCAGCCGAACCGGGCCGCCTTGACGGCGAGCAGGGCCACGCGGCAAAGGCGACGCCCGCGGATGGCAATCCGTTCGCGCAGATCGATCTCTCCGGGACGATGACGGAGGCCGTGCGGCGCGTCACGACGGTGGTCGAGCGCCTGAAGCTCGAAGAGGCGCTCAGGAATGCGCGCGGGAACAAGGCGCTCGCCGCGGCAGCGCTGCAGGTCAGCTACAAAGCCCTGCTGCGGAAGCAGCGGGAGCACGGGATCGGCGACACGTAGGGGGCGGCCCCACCCGCGCGCAGCCGTGGCCCGCGGGCGCCGGCGACGGTTATGAAACCGCGTCTACGGATCTCCCCGCTTGAGGCCGAGCCTCTCCAGGACGGCCTTCAATTCCTCTTCCGTGACGTCGTCAATCGTCATCGTCGCGCCGATCTGGATCGCGATGACGAAATGCAGCTTACCGTCGACGACCTTCTTGTCGCGGCGTATGGCCTCGAGTACCTCGCCAATCAGTAGGTCGGAGGCGGGCGGTAGCGGTCCGAGGCGGGCGATCAGACGCGCCAGCGCCTGCCGTTCGAGGTCGGCGAGGGCGCCGCGGGCCACGGCGAGGTCCGCGGCCGCGAGCATACCGTATGCGATCGCTTCGCCGTGGCGGAACCGCCGGTACTTGGTCACCGCCTCGAGCGCATGGCCGACGGTGTGGCCGTAGTTCAGGATTCGCCGCAGACCGCTCTCACGCTCATCGCTCGAGACCACGTCCGCCTTGATCCGGCACGATTCGACGATCGCTGGGACGAGCACGCGTGCCTCGCGCGCGAAAATCGCTTTCGTGTCGCGCGCCACCCGCTCGAAGAGATCGCGGCTGGCGATCATGCTGTACTTGACGACCTCGTACAGCCCGGAGCGGAACTCGCGCCGCGGCAGCGTCGCCAGCAGCAGGGGATCGACCAGGACGAGGGCCGGCTGATGAAAGGCGCCGACGAGGTTCTTCCCGAGCGCAAGGTTGACGCCGACCTTGCCGCCGACCGAGCTGTCGACCTGCGCCAAGAGCGTGGTCGGGATATGCGCGAGCGTCACGCCGCGCAGGAACGTGGCGGCAGCGAAGCCGGCGGTGTCGCCAATCACGCCGCCGCCCACCGCCACGATCGTGCTGCCGCGATCGGCGCCGGCGTGGATGAGCGCCTCGTAGATGCGCGAGACCGACTGCAGGTTCTTGAACCGCTCGCCGTCGGGAATGAGGATAGGGTCGCCGCCGCCGAGGCCCCGCGCGATTCGCTCGCCGTGAAGCCGCCAGATGACGGGGCTCGAGACGACGAAGCGCTTGCCGCCGACGTTGTGGGCGTCGAGCAGCGCCCCCGCGCGATCGGTGACGCCATCTCCGATCCAGATGGTCGACGCCCGCGAGCCCGCGTGCACATCGACTCGGACGGGATCGCTCACCACGCTGCTGTTCAAGGGTTGATAGGATAGCACCCGTGGATGTGCGCGGCGATTTCCTCGTTATCGGCAGCGGCATCGCCGGACTGCGCGCCGCGCTGTCGCTGGCTGAGGGCGGCGATGTCATCATCCTCACCAAGGCGGATCCGCGCGAGAGCAACACCGGCTACGCGCAGGGCGGAATCGCGGCGGCGATCGGTCCCGACGATTCTCCGGAGCTGCACGCCCGAGACACGATGGCGGCCGGCGACGGCCTCTGCGTGCCGGAAGCCGTGGATGTCCTGGTGCGTGAAGGGCCGCGCTACGTCGGGGAGCTGATCGACTGGGGCGCCGCGTTCGATCGCGACGCCGATGGCCGGCCGGCGCTCGGCCGCGAGGGCGCCCACAGCGTCCGCCGCGTCCTGCACGCCCGGGACGCCACGGGGCGCGAGATTGCACGGCTGCTCGGATCGCGCGTCGGCGGCGACCGGCGCATCCGGGTCGTCGACGACGCGCTGGCGACCGACCTGGTGATGACCGGCGGCCGCTGTGCCGGCGCCGCGTTTGTGACCACGAGCGCCGCGCGAGGCACCGCATTGGCCGGCCGGACGTTGCTCGCGACCGGCGGCGCCGGGCAGGTCTTTCGCGAAACGACGAACCCGGCCATCGCGACTGGAGACGGCATTGCCATGGCGGCGCGCGCCGGGGCCCGCGTGGTCGATCTCGAATTCGTCCAGTTTCACCCCACCGTCCTCGATGTGGAGGGCGCGCCGCGGTTTCTCCTGTCGGAGGCCTTGCGCGGCGAGGGGGCGCGGCTCATCAACAACGCCGGCGAGGCATTCATGCAGCGGTATGAGCCGGCGGGCGACCTGGCCTCGCGCGATCTCGTCTCGCGCGCCATGGTGCGCGAAGCCGAGGGCACGGGATCGCCGGTGTACCTGTCGCTCGCCCATCTTGATCCGGATTTCGTTCGGCAACGGTTCCCCACGATTGCCCGGGTGTGCGCGGCTGGGGGCCTGGACCTGGCACGCGACCCCATCCCGGTCAGCCCCGCCGCCCACTACGTCATGGGCGGCGTGGAAACCGACCTGGACGGGCGCACGTCGCTGCCGGGGCTCTTCGCGGCCGGCGAGGTCGCCTGCACCGGCGTCCACGGCGCCAACCGGCTGGCGAGCAACTCGTTGCTCGAAGGCCTCGTCTTCGGCGCGCGTGCGGCAGCGGCAATGAAGGCCGCCTCGCGGCCGGCCGCGTTGCCCGCGTCCGATGTCGTGGAAGACACCGTGCCGGATAAAGGCGGAGACACTGTTCCCTCCGCCTACGACGCGCGGGATCTGATGTGGCGCGATGTTGGCGTGGTGCGCGCGCGGCCAGGGTTGGAGCGCGCGGTGGCGCAACTACAGGAATGGGCGGGGGCGGTTGCGGCCGGCCGGCGTTCCCGTGGGTCCGATCAGGAGCTGCGCCGAATCAGCAGCATCGTCACGGCCGGGCTGCTCATTGCCAGGGCGGCGCTGCGGCGGGCGGAGAGCCGCGGCGCCCACTTTCGCACCGATTTCCCCTCGCGCGACGATCTACACTGGAAGAAACACGTCTCTGACAGGATCGGCCGGGCGTAAAGGCCCGGCCCTACATTTCGGTTGCAGGCGCGGACCAACAGGTCCGCCCAACCCTTCAACTCCTCATGTCGACTGACATTCCCGATCTTCCAACCGAAATCACGCCGCAGTCGCAGGACTTTGGCCGCTGGTACATCGACGTCGTCCGCCGTGCGGAGCTGGCCGACTACTCCCCGGTCAAGGGGTGCATGGTGATCCGGCCCTACGGCTATGCGATGTGGGAGTTGATCCAGCAGGGGCTGGACCGCCGTTTCAAGGGCACCGGTCACGTCAACGCCTACTTCCCGCTCTTCATCCCGGAGAGCCTGCTGATGCGCGAGGCGGAGCACGTGGAAGGGTTCGCGCCGCAGGTCGCGTGGGTGACGCAGGGCGGCGGCGAGGTGCTCGAGGAACGGCTCGCGGTCCGCCCGACCTCGGAGACGGTCGTCGGTACGATGTACGCCAAGTGGGTCCAGTCGTGGCGAGACCTGCCGATCCTGATCAACCAGTGGGCCAACGTCGTGCGGTGGGAGAAGGTGACGCGACTGTTCCTCCGCACCACCGAGTTTCTCTGGCAGGAAGGGCACACCGCGCACGAGACCGCCGAAGAGGCGCAGGAGGAGACGCTGCGCATGCTCGCCGTCTACAAGGACTTTGCGGAAAACGAGCTGGCGATGCCGGTGATGGACGGCGAGAAGACCGAGAGCGAGAAGTTCGCGGGCGCGGAGCGCACCTACTCGATCGAGGCGCTGATGCGGGACGGCCGCGCGCTCCAGGCCGGCACCAGCCACAACCTGGGCCAGCATTTCGCCACCGCCTACGGGATCGAATACCTCGACCAGGACCAGGGGCGGGCCAAGCCCTGGTCCACGTCCTGGGGTTCCTCGACCCGGATGATCGGCGGGCTCATCATGACCCACGGCGACGACTCCGGCCTCATCCTTCCCC
>JACPPO010000008.1 GCA_016190945.1 Acidobacteriota bacterium
CTCACGTCGGTCGCCGCGTCCGCGTTCAAGGCGACGTGGGCCGGCGAAAGTGAACGAGCCGTGGCGACGGTCCTCGAGTCGGCCATCCGCCAGGCAGGATACGAGCGCCTGGCGTTCGACACAATTGTGGCGTCCGGGCCCCACGCCGCGCTCCCGCACCATCGCGCGGGCGACCGCATTCTCGCGGAAGGCGACCTCGTCGTGCTGGACTTTGGCGGCGTCTTGGACGGATACTGCTGCGACTTGACCCGTACCGTGTCGATCGGGCCGCCCTCTTCCGAGGCCCGTCGGCTCTACTCAGCCGTGTACGACGCTCAGCAGGCTGCCCTCGCCGCCATTGGCCCGGGCGTGGAGTCGTCGGCCGTGGATGCCGCGGCCCGCGGCGTCCTGGAGGAGCGGGGATTGGGCGATGCATTCGGCCACGGCACCGGCCACGGCCTCGGCCTTGATATCCACGAGGAACCCCGTATTACGCGACCCCGCGCCGATGTGGCCTCCGTGCCACTCGTGCCGGGCATGGTCTTTACCATCGAGCCCGGCGCGTACGTCGCCGGCTTCGGCGGTGTGCGCATCGAGGACGATGTGCTGGTGACGGAGACGGGCTGCGAGGTACTCACCAGCGTGCCGCGTGACCTTCTCGCGCTGTGATGATGGATTTCGACGAAATCACCAGGATCCTCGAGATGATGCGGGAGCACGAGCTCAGCGAATTCGAGCTCGAGCGCGATAATGTCAAGCTCCGCATCCGGAAACAGGGCGGCGGCCACTGGGTGGCCGCAACGCCACACCCACAGCAGGTCCACGGGGCCGTGGCGCCGCTGCCCGTACCGGGCGGACCCGCGTCGCCAGAGGCCGCGTCGGCCGGTGCGGCGCCCGTGCTGGCCCCGACGGATGAAGAAATGGAGCTGGCGGTCGTGAAGTCGCCGATCGTCGGCACCTTCTACCGCGCCGCGGAGCCGGGAGCGAAGCCGTTTGCGGAGGTCGGCGACCCGGTCCGGAAAGGCCAGGTGCTCTGCATCATCGAGGCGATGAAGCTCATGAACGAGATCAACGCCGAGATCGACGGGGAGATCGCTAAGGTGTACGTTGAGAACGGACACGCCGTGCAGTACGGGGAGCGGCTCTTTGCGATCAAACCTGCATAGCGACGATGTTTAGGAAGATCCTGATCGCCAACCGGGGCGAGATCGCGCTGCGCGTGATCGTCGCGTGCCGCGAACTCGGCATCAAGACCGTGGCCGTCTACTCGGAGGCCGACGAGCACTCGTTGCACGTGCGCTTCGCCGACGAGGACGTCTGCATCGGGCCGCCGCGGAGCGCCGACAGCTATCTGAACGTCCCGGCGATCATCAGCGCCGCCGAGATCACCGGCGCCGACGCGATTCACCCCGGCTACGGCTTCCTCTCCGAGAGCGCCTACCTCGCCGAAGTCTGCGAGGCCTGCCACATCCGCTTCATCGGTCCGGACCCGAATGTCATCAAGTTGATGGGGGACAAGGCCCGTGCGAAACGCGCGATGAGGAAAGCTGGTGTGCCCATGTTGCCTGGGAGCGATGGGCCGGTGGAGAACGAGGAAAAAGCGCTCAAGTGCGCCAGGGACGTCGGCTACCCGGTCATCATCAAGGCGGTCGCGGGCGGCGGCGGCCGGGGCATGCGCGTCGTGCGGAATCCGGCGGACATGGTCAACGCGCTGCGGACCGCGCAGCGCGAGGCCGAGGCGGCCTTCGGCGTCGGCGACGTCTACGTCGAAGAGTATCTCGAGAATCCGAGGCACATCGAGTTCCAGGTCCTCGGAGACCACCACGGGAATCTGGTGCACCTGGGCGAGCGCGAGTGCTCGATCCAGCGGCGACATCAGAAGCTTCTTGAAGAATCGCCCTCGCTCGGGTTGACCGACAAGGTCCGCCGCAAGATGGGCAGCCTCGTGGTGGACGCCGCCAAGGCTGTCCAGTACACGAATGCCGGCACGTTCGAGTTCCTGATGGACGAGGAAGGGAAGTTCTACTTCATGGAGGCCAACACACGCCTTCAGGTGGAGCATCCCGTCACGGAAATGGTGACGGGCATCGACATCGTCAAGGAGCAAATCCGGATCGCGGCCGGTGAACGCCTGTCGTTCAAGCAAAGCGAGGTGACGTTTACCGGCCACGCCATCGAGTGCCGGATCAACGCCGAGGATCCCGAAACGTTCTCTCCGTCACCGGGCGTCATCCATGCCTTCAGCGTCCCGGGTGGTCCGGGCGTGCGGGTGGACACCTTGGCGCACTCCGAGTGCACCGTCTCCCCTTATTACGACTCGATGATCGCGAAGATCATCACGCACGGCCGCGATCGGCACGAAGCGATTGCGCGCATGCGCCGCACCCTCGAGATGACGGTCGTCGACGGCATCAAGACGACGGTGCCGATGCATCTCAAGATCCTGGCGGAAGCGGACTTTCTGGCGGGGCGGCTGGGTACCGACTTCATGGAGCGGTTCGCCCCGACGGTCAACCCCGGAACAATGGCCGAAGCTGTCTGATCCCGGCACTCCACGCCATTCTTGACGTCGAGGCGACGGCCGCCGCGGGCTGGGAGGTTCCAGATCTGGCGCGGGCGTTCCTCGATGGCGGGGCGCCACTCATCCAGATCCGCGCCAAGCGCCTGGCGTCCGCGCCATTCCTTGCGCTGTGCGACATCCTGGTTCGCGCCGCCGAGCCGTACCGCGCCAGCATCGTCGTCAATGACCGCGTCGACCTGGCGCTGATGTCCGGCGCCTCCGGCGTGCACGTCGGCCAGGACGACATGGCGCCATCGGCCGCCCGTCAGCTTCTGGGCCCCGGCACCATCATCGGGTGCTCGACGCACACGCGCGCGCAGATTGAGGCGGCCTCAATCGAGCCGGTGACCTACCTCGCCGTCGGTCCCGTGTTCGGTACGCACACCAAGGCCACCGGGTACGAGCCCGTGGGGCTGGATCTGGTGGCGGAAGCGGTGCGCCTTTCGCGGGGCCTGCCCGTGGTGGCCATCGGAGGCATTACGCTGGACACCGCGCCGGAGATCCTTGCCGCCGGCGCAAGCGGCGTGGCGGTGATTAGCGATCTCTTCACTGGCGGGGATCCGAAGAAGCGAGTCACGGCATACCGTCGAATTCTCGCCCTATAATCGCGGCACGCCGGAGCTTAATGATGTGTCCGTTCCGAATGACTATCGGGCCGCTCCGCTCGCACCCCGCCGCGCGAGGCCGGGGTCCCCATCGTGCACGCCTGCGCGATGGGGTGGAGGCGTGCGCGGCGGGGGCCCCGCGTTGTCGCGGCCCACGATTCGCGCCTGGAGACTCGTTGTGACTATTACCCCATCAGCCCGGACGGTCCACTAGATGGACTCGAATCTGCTGAAGACAAAGTCGATCGAGCAGTTGGTCAGCGATGTCGAACAGAGTGGTAAGGCGCTTCGTCGCAGCCTCACCGCCTTGGACCTGACGCTGCTCGGCATCGGTGCCATCATCGGCACCGGCATTTTCGTGCTGACGGGCACGGCGGCCGCGAACCAGGCGGGTCCAGCCATCGTGGTGTCGTACATGGTGGCCGGCCTCGCCTGCGCGTTTGCGGCGCTTTGCTATGCGGAGTTCGCGGCGATGATTCCGATTGCCGGGAGCGCGTACACGTACGCCTACGCGACGCTCGGCGAGATTTTCGCCTGGATGATCGGCTGGGATCTGATCCTGGAGTACGCGGTGGGATCGATGACCGTCGCGATCGGATGGAGCGGCTATTTTCAGCGCATCCTGGCGGGCTTCGGCCTGCAGCTGCCCGCGTGGATGGCCGCCGCGCCGGCGGCGGCACCGGGGGCCGTGGTCAACCTTCCGGCGGTCGTCATCGTCCTGCTGATCATGGTGCTGCTCGTGGTGGGGATACGCGAGAGCGCGCGATTCAACGCCGTTATGGTGGCCATCAAGATCGCCGCGGTCCTGTTCTTTCTGGTGTCCGGTAGCTGGTATGTCCGGCCCGACAACTGGACGCCGTTCATGCCGTACGCCTGGTCCGGTGTCATGACCGGCGCGGCGGTCGTCTTCTTCGCGTATATCGGCTTCGACGCGGTGTCGACCACCGCGGAAGAGGCGAAGAACCCGCGCCGGGATCTGCCGATCGGCATCATCGCGTCGCTCGTTATCTGCACGATTCTGTACGTTGCCGTGGCAGCGGTGTTGACCGGGATCGTGCCGGTGGTCGAGTTCCGCCAGGACGCGCAGTTCCTGAACGCGCCGGTGGCCTACGCGCTGTCGGTGATCAACCAGGACTGGGCGGCAGGGCTCGTGTCGGCCGGGGCGGTCGCCGGCATCACCAGCGTGCTGCTCGTGATGCTGATGAGTCAGCCGCGCATCTTCTTCTCGATGAGCCGTGACGGCCTTCTGCCTCGGGGCGTGAGCAAGGTGCACCCGCGGTTCCAGACGCCGTACATCACGACCATCATTACCTGCCTCATCGTCGCCCTCACCGCGGGACTGGTTCCCATCCAAGTCGTCGGCGAGATGACGAGCATCGGCACACTATTCGCCTTCGTGGTCGTCTCGATGGCGGTCATCGTCCTGCGCATCGCGCGGCCCGACGCGCACAGGCCCTTCAGGGTCCCGGGGGGATCGATCGTCCCCGTGCTTGGCGTGGTGTCCTGTCTGTACCTGATGGTCAGCCTCTCCGTGATGACCTGGGTCCGCCTGCTCGTGTGGCTCGACCTCGGCATGCTGATTTACTGGTTTTACGGCCGCACGCACAGCCCGTTGGCCGATCCACGTGAAGCGGCGGCTCGGAGCGGTGGCGCGGCGTTCGCCAACTTCCTCAAGATTACGGGTTACCTGCTGCTCTTCAACGGCGGCGCCATCACACTGCTTGCGCTGCTGACGGAGTGGGGCGTCACCACCGAGGCGTTGGCGCGGTGGAGCGAGCTCGACGCACTGATCGGCCGCGTCGGCATGCGGGTGACGCCGGAGATCGCCGATCGGTTCGGGTTGAATATCGTGGCGGCCGGCCTGGGCGTGACCGCCGCCGGCTGGCTCATGGCGCGACTTGCCGGCGCATCCAGAGGAAGGCCGGGATCCCCAGCAGCACGATGAGGAACCCGGGCCAGGTCGTCGCCGGACGGTATATCAGCAGAACCGCCAGGACCGCCGCCGCGCCGACGATATAGAGGGCCGGAACCATGGGATACCCGAAGGCGCGGTACGGCCGGTCCGCATCAGGCCGCGTCATGCGCAGGCGAAAGACGCCGGCGATCGTGAGGATGTAGAAGAGCAGCGCCGCCGAAATCACGTAATCCAGAAGATTTCCGTACAGGTTGCCGTACTGCCCCGTCGAGGGATCGTAGGTCCGCGGGAGGACCAGCACCGCCGCCCACACGCCCTGGAGCCCGAGGCCCCAGGCCGGAACCTTCGCGGCGTTGAGCCGGCCGGCCCCGGCAAGAAACAACCCGTCACGCGCCATGGCGTAGTACGCGCGCGCACCCGCCAGGATCAAGCCGTTGTTGCATCCGAACGTCGAGGTCATGATCGCGGCGGCCATCAGGGCGACGCCGGCGCCCGGAAAGATCGCTTCGAGCGTCGAGGTGGCAACGCGATCCGACGGCGCCTGCTGGATCGCGTTGAGCGGAAGCGTGACCAGGTACGCGAGATTCGCCAGCAGGTACAGTGAGATCACGACGATGGTCCCGAGCGCCAACGACCGCGGAATGTTCCGGCGCGGGTCCTTCACCTCGCCCGCGGTGAAGGTGATGTTGTTCCACGCATCCGCGGAGAACAGCGACCCCGTCTGCGCCACGCAGAGCGCGATGAACACGCCGTAGTCGGTCGCGGGGGTGACGCCATCGGCGATCGGTTCAAAACCGCGGGGCTGCCAGAAGGCCCCGAAGTTGATGCCAACGGCCTGGGCGTTCCATCCGATGAACAGGCCTGCCAGGATCAATGCCGCGAGGGCGCCTGTCTTGGCGGTCGTAAACGTGTTCTGAACAAGCTTTCCGTATTCGAGGCCGCGCGTGTTGGTCCACGTCAGGAGCGCAATCAGCGCCACGCCGAGGAGCTGGGCTGTGGAGAGCGAGACGGCGTACCCGGTCGACACGTGCAACGGGGGGACGAGGTAGCGGTCTTCGGCGATCGACGGGAACAGCACGCCGGTGTACCGCGCGAATGCCACCGCCACGGCGGCAATCGTGCCTGTCTGGATCACCATGAACAGCGTCCAGCCGTACAGAAAGCCCCAGAGCGGCGAGTAGGCCTCGCGTAGGTACACGTACTGGCCCCCTGCTCTCGGCATCATGCCCGCCAGCTCGCCGTACGAGAGCGCGGCGGCGATGGTCAATACGCCGGTGACGGCCCATGCGACGAGCAACCATCCCGGACTGCCAAGCTGCCGCGCCATGGCCGCGGAGACGATAAAGATGCCGGACCCGATCATCGAGCCGGCCACCACCATCGTGGAGTCGAACAAGCCGAGGCCGCGCCTGAACTCGGTCTCCAGGGCCACCGGTGCGTCAGTTATACGGGCTGGAATCACCGCAGCCATTCTAGAATGACACCCTATGAGTGCGCGGATACTGGACGGCCAGGCGCTGGCCGGCCGGCTGCGAGAAGAGATCACGCCGCAGGTCGCGGAGTTCGCGCGGCGGCACGGCCGTCCGCCGGGGCTTGCGATCGTCCTTGTTGGGCAGAACGCCGCTTCGGAGATCTACGTCCGGAACAAGTTGAAAGCGGGCCGGGACGTGGGCTTTCGCCCCGATCTCGAGCGGCTGCCGGAGACCGCGTCGCTTGCGGACCTTCTGGCGCTGGTCGCGCGGTTGAACGGCAGCGCCGTGCATGACGGCATCCTGGTGCAGTCGCCGCTGCCGAAGGGCCTGGGCGGGGACGCGGCGTCGCGCGTGTTTGACGCCATTGCGCCGGAGAAGGACGTCGACGGGTTCACGCCCGGCAACGTGGGGCGCCTCGTCCAGGGTCGTCCCACGCTGGTGCCCTGCACGCCGTTGGGGATCATCGAGCTCCTGACGCGAGAGGGCATTCCGGTCGCAGGCCGCCGGGCCTGCATCATCGGGCGCAGCGAGATTGTGGGTAAGCCCATGGCCCTGCTCCTCCTGCAGCGCGATGCGACCGTCACCATCTGTCACTCGAAGACCCCGGATCTGGCGGCGGTGTGCAGGGAAGCCGACATCCTCGTCGCGGCCACCGGCAGGGCCGGCCTCGTCACGAAGGCCTTCGTGAAGCCCGGGGCTACCGTCGTCGACGTCGGGATGAACACCATCACCGACCTCGCCGTGGCGATGCAATGGTTTCCGGAAGGGCACCCGCGACTGGCGCGCTTCCATGAGCGCGGCTCGATGCTCGTCGGCGACGTGCATCCCGACGTTGCTGATGTTGCCGGGGCGCTGACTCCGGTCCCGGGTGGCGTCGGCCCGCTGACGATTGCCATGCTCATGATGAACACGCTGCGGGCGGCCCGTGCACGCGCAGCAACGTAAGGGCGGACCTTCAGGTCCGCCCGGGCCGCGGGTGCGGCGCATCGCCCTGACGGGCGGCATTGCCACCGGCAAGAGTCACGTACGCGCCGCGTTCGAGGGGCTCGGCGTCCCCACAATCGACGCCGACCTGCTGGCGCGGGCCGCGGTAGCGCCGGGAACTGCTGGCCTGACCGCCGTCGTCAACCGGTTCGGTCGCGGGGTGCTGGACGCCAACGGCGCGCTCGACAGGCGGAAGATGGCGAAGCTGGTCTTTACCGACTCTGATGCGCGCAAGGCACTCGAAGCGATCGTCCACCCCGAGGTGCGCCGCGCCACGGAACGCTGGTTTGCCTCGCTCAACCCCGACCAGCACAGATACGCGATCGCCGATATTCCGTTGTTGTACGAGGTTGGCCGCGATCGCGACTTCGACGCGGTCATCGTTGCCGCGTGCCAGCCCGAAACACAGTTGCGGCGACTGATGGAACGCGAGGGGGTGTCGGAGCAGGATGCCCGGCAGCGTCTGGCGGTGCAGCTCCGGATCGACGACAAAGTCCAGCGAGCGGATTATGTGATTCGAACCGACGGGTCCTTTAGCGAAACGGACCGGCAGGTGAAGGAACTGTTCATCCGGCTAGCTCACATTATTCACGAATGAGTCTGATGCAGAAGCCGCCGCCGTCGGTAACCGCCATGATCGGCAGCGAAAAGAAGATGACACGAGCAGCAGACCAGGTCAACGACGCGGCCACCGGCTTCAGCGTGACACCTGCGATGTAGCTGGTTCCAGATCGCAGGTTCGCTCGAGAAGTTGGAGTGCCGTTTCGCCGTCCCATCCGAACGGAATCGTGCCGCGATTGACGCCAAGCGTGGCGCGTCCCGCCGGGACCTCGATCCGTTCAGTCGCGGGGGCACGGATTCCCCGCCACAACACGAGAGCGTGGCGGCGTTCATCGTGAACGCCTGGGCCGCCAGGTTGATGCCCTCGGAGATCGTGAGGTAGGGACACCACGTGTTCGCGAGCTGCTGCACGTCCATGCCACACTCGAGCTCAAGCCCGATGTAATTGCCGCCGACGACGATCAGCGATTCGGGGACCTCCTGCAAATCCATGGCACTCGTGGAGGTCAGGTAGGGAACCTCTCCCAATCCCGCGATCGGCGGCACCCAGGGTACCGAACCGGTCGCGATCAGATAGCGCTGAGCCTCCACCGTGCGTCCGTTGACATCAGAGTCAAAAGCCGTGCTCATCGTTGGCCGCGCGCACGCGCATATCGCGTGTACGACCTCCACGTGACAAAGAGCAACACAGCCAGCGCAGGGAGCAGCACGATATCGAGGTACGGCGTGAAAGCGGCCAAGCCCACCGCGGCCAGAGCGATGACGAGGATGGGTGTGAAGCAGCAGAGCGCGATCAGAATCGTTCCCGCGATGGACGTGTAGAGCTGGCTGCGTGCCGTCATGGCCGGTAACGCGAGAGTATGCACCCTGGAGCGCGCTCCAGGGTCAAGCGGCTTTTTTATCGCGTTGGCGTCCTCAGCGTCTCGATGACCGGGCAGTGCGGCTCAGCGGGGGTCGCCCGCGCGCCGGCGCGACTGAGCGTCCGTTCACAGTCCTGGAGATAGTCCGATAAAGTGCGCTGACACTCTTGCAGCTCGACCAGTCTCGCCTCCGGTTCGGTCAGTTTGGCGCGCAGCATGTCGCGTATCTGGCGGCAGCAGGTGCCGGCGGCAGGGGAGTCACCCAAGGTGCCGGTGAAAGACCAGCAAGAGCCAATGGCCCCGATAGTCGGTGAGGCGGTGCATGCGTCCTTCCGCATCCGCCAATTGAAACGGAACCGCCGGCTTGCCGGTCTGGCATCCCCTTCGGCCATGTGCCACGTCTCTCCCTTTATCCTCTCGTCTTGTGTGCCGCCCCTGCGACGTGTGCGATCGACCGGTTAATTCAGGGTCGCCGGCTGCGGATCAGCTTCGAATCCCGCGCCCACCGTGATGGCTTCGACGATCGCCGACGGCGTGGTCTTGGCCGGATCGTATGCCACGCGGGCCTGGATTTGTTCGAGGCTGACGTCCACGTTCGTGACCCCGTCCAGCTTCCCGGCCGCCATCTTCACGGCAACCGCGCACCCGGCGCATGCCATGTCCTCCACGTTGACGACGCACGTGTCGCCCGTGTTCGACCGGTCCGCAGCCGCCCCATCGGGTCTCATGCTGGCAAGGGTCGCACCTCCGGCGGCGAGACCGATCAGAAGCGTACCCCCTGTAAGCCACCTATTCCAGCGCATACGTGGTCTTCTCTCTTCAGATAAACCAAGTCATGTAATAGGGGAACGTCACCAGCAGCACAACAACGGCCGTCGCGACGGATCCGACAATAGCTTTCATTGCCGTCCGGCCTCTAATGCTGAAACCACGGTGGAGGCGATACGCCTCACCGCCGCGGCAACATCGCCGAGACAACAGGTGCCGCGCGGATTTCGGACCTCGCACGCGCAGCGCCGACTCGGTCAGCAGCGCTCTTACGGTCAGCGGTTCCACTGCCTCGCCAGCGTCCCGACTACGGGCGCGTGGTACCACGGCTGATCGATCGGCACGAATTCGGCCTGGTGTGCGAGCACCGGGCCCAGGTGATTGCGCTCCGGAGCGAGATCCCGTTGGTGCTCGGCGAAGAACCGGGCGCGCGGGGCCGCGCGCGGCTGCAGGCCGGCGACGCGCGAACGCTGTCGGTGACCTACGATCGATGGCTCCCCGTCGTTCTCTTGCCGCTGGGCGGCACCGCCGGCGAGCGCACCGCACAGTCGCTCGCGTGGTGGGAAGGCTGGATGCGGGGGTGCCGTTATTGCGGTCCGTACGCGCGGATGGTGCGCCGGAGCGCTATCACGCTCAAGCTCATGACCTACGCGCCCTCGGGCGCAGTGATCGCCGCGCCAACCGCCTCACTGCCCGAGCAGATCGGCGGCGTGCGCAACTGGGATTATCGCTATTGCTGGCTGCGGGACGCATCGCTGACGCTGCGCGCGTTTGACGATCTGGGCTTCACGGTCGAGGGTGAAGCCTTCCTCTCCTGGGTCCTGCACGCGACCCGGCTCACGTGGCCCGAGCTCCAGGTCCTGTACGACGTCTACGGCGAGGCGCGGATCCCTGAATCCACACTCGATCACCTGGAGGGCTACGCCCGGTCGGTTCCGGTGCGGGTGGGCAATGCGGCTATCGATCAACTCCAGCTCGATGCCTACGGCGAGGTAATAGACGCCGCGTGGCGCTATTGCGAGCGAGGAGGGCGGCTCGACCGCACGACCGCGCGCACGCTCGTGGGCCTCGGCGACACCGTCATCCGGCGCTGGCACGAGCCGGACGAGGGCATCTGGGAGCCGCGCCGCGGCCGTCAGCACCACACGCACTCGAAGGCGCTGTGCTGGGTGGGGCTCGATCGTCTGGTGCGCCTCTGCGAGCGGCGCCACGTGCAGGCCGAGGCCGCGCGATTCGCCCGGGCGCGCGACGCGATCCGCGAGGCGATAGAGGCGCACGGCTACAGTGCGCGGCTCGGGAGCTATGTCAGCGTCTTCGGACGCGAGACGCTCGACGCCAGCCTGCTGCTGCTCTCGCTGATGGGATACGCGGATCCTCAATCGCCGCGGATGCGTGGGACGTTGGCGCGTGTACGTGAGCGGCTTGGCGCCAACGCCGGGGTCCCCAACGCGCACGCCTGCGCGTTGGGGTGGAGCGGCCTGCTGTACCGCTATCTGGACGAAGACGATGGGCTGCCGGGATGCGAGGGGGCATTCGGCATCTGCGGCTTCTGGGGCGTCGAGGCTCGGGCGCTCGAGGGAGATGTGGCTGCGGCACGCAGCGACTTCGAGCGCCTCTTGTCGTTTGGTAATGATGTTGGACTGTTCGCTGAAGAGATCGATCCGGAGGACGGCGCCGCCATCGGGAACTTTCCGCAGGCGTTCACCCACGTGGGCCTGATCAACGCGGCCGTCACGCTCGCGCGCCTGCAGGGAGAAAGGCCCGCGCACACTCCGGTCTCAGCCGTCGACAGACGAGGGCACGTATGAATGGACCGAGTATTCTCCTGTGGGGCTTTGCGGCCACCATCGTGCTGTCCATCACAATGGCTGGCAGCCAGAGGCTGGGCTACACGCGCATGAGTATTCCGTTCCTGCTGGGGACGATGGTGACGCCGAACCGCGATCGCGCGATGTTGCTCGGCCTTCTGGCGCACATGATGAACGGGTGGCTCTTTGCGCTGCTTTATGCCCTTGCCTTCGAGAGCTGGCATCGCGCGACGTGGTGGCTCGGTGCGGGGATCGGCATGGTGCACGGGTTGTTCGTCCTGACGGTCGGCATGCCGATCGTTCCCGCGATGCACCCTCGGATGGTCAGCGAGTACTTCGGTCCCACGCCGAACCGGCAATTACAGCCGCCGGGTTTTCTGGCGCTCAACTACGGCTATCGCACGCCGATCGTGACGCTCGTGTCACACCTCGTCTACGGTGCCATCCTGGGCGCGTTCTATCAGCTCGCCGAGCGGTGAGTGCCACGTCAGGCCGACCATCCGAAGCTGGCTCGAGGCCTGCTGCCTTCACATCTCGCATAGCCGGCGTCGACCGGTCAGCCAAGGCATGCAAGCCGTGAACAATTCGACGGTTCGTCTATAGTCGCAGGTGATTGTTCCCTCAGGCGCATCGTGGAGGTGATCGCGTCGCTTCGGCGGCATTTCGGGCACGTGTCGTTTCGCCCCGGTCAGGAGGATGTGGTACGTGCCGTGCTCGACGGCCGCGACGTGCTCGCGGTCATGCCGACCGGATCGGGCAAGTCGCTTGGCTTTCAGCTGCCCGCGCTGCTGCTCCCGGGCACGACGATCATCGTGTCGCCGCTGATTGCGCTGATGAAGGATCAGGTCGACGACCTGAGTCGGCGCGGCATTCGCGCGGCCGCGCTGCACTCGCTGGCGTTGCCCGAGGCGCGCCGCACCGCGCTCGACGCCGCGCGCGCCGGCGCGTTGCGATTGCTGTACGTCACGCCGGAGCGGTTTGCATCGCCGACGTTCCTGCGTCTGCTCGAGGCGCTGCCGGTGGCGCGCTTCGTCGTGGACGAAGCGCATTGCGTCTCGGAATGGGGACACGACTTCCGGCCGGATTACCGGCGCCTTCGGGGTGCGGCGGCTTCGTGTCGCCGGGCTGACCGGCGGCCGGGACGTCCGCCCATCGCCGCGTTGACGGCCACGGCCACGCCGGAAGTCCGCGCCGACATCGTCGATCTCCTCGGCCTCACCGAGCCGCAGGTCATCGTCGCTGGTTTCGACCGGCCCAATATCCATCCGAGCGTCCGCCCGGTCTCTGGCGAGGCTGAGAAGCAGCAGGCGCTGCCGTCGCTCGTCGGCGGCCGCCGTGCGCTGGTCTATACGGCGACGCGTGCCCGGGCTGAGACCGCCGCCGCCGTGCTGCGGGGAGCCGGCATCGAGGCCGTCATTCACGCCGATCTCCCTGGTTCGATTGAGGCGTACTACCAGGAGATCGGACGGGCGGGGCGCGACGGCCGTCCGGCCACCGCGACGCTGCTCTGGACGTACGCCGACGTGAAGACCCGCGAGTTCCTGATCGACCACGCCCGCGAGGACGACGCGCGCCGGCCGCGCGCGGCCATCGACCAGGAGGAGCTCGATCGCCGAAAGACGCTCGAGCACATGAAACTGCGGCGGATGGTCGCGCATGCAGAGACCGCCGCGTGCCTGCGCGCGACGATCCTGCGCTATTTCGGCGATCCGGCGGCGCGCGAGCCGTGCGGAGCGTGCGGCACCTGCGATCGCCGCAAGCGGATCGGCGAGAACGACCGCCTGCTCGTCCGGAAGATCCTGTCGGGCGTTGCGCGGGCGCCGCGGCCGTACGGGCGGCGCAAGATCGCGGCCATGCTGGCCGGATATACCGAGGATCTACCGGAGGGGTTGACGCGGCTGTCGACGACGGGTCTACTCCGCGACTGCGAGCCGCGGCTGATCGAGCAGTGGATCGATGCCGCGTGCGCGGCCGGACTGCTGACGATCTCCCCCGACCAGTACCACACGCTCACCTTGACGCCGCTCGGCCGGGCGGTGATGGCGGGCCGCGTTGAAGACGTGCGGATGCTCGTGCCCGTGGCCGTGCGTGCTCGCACTTCGCGGCCGCGCCGCCGCGTGCCGCGCACATCGCGACGATAGGTCCCACCGCGGTGATCGACACGAGGGACGTGCGGCGTCATTGGCGCAGGTGGCAGATCTTGCGATCGGCCCACGCCACCGGGTACGCAAAAACCGCACGGACGACTGTGGCCGTTGCGCGGACCGGCTGGATTTCCGCGCAGATCACGATCCGGCTACGGTGGCGCACCGTTCGCGACGGCTGGGGCATGGGTCGTCCGTCCCCCGCCTATGCGCCGAGGGCTCCCTCACAGGGCGTGCTCCACCAAGTGGTGCGCGATCACTTCGAGACGTTTCGGGCCGAGGCCGCCCGGGTTCACGATCGGGACAGCCTGCCGCGGTTCATCGAGGAGGAGTTTCAGGGGTTTCTGCGCTGCGGGTTCCTTGCCGGCGGGTTCGCCCGGTTTCGGTGTGCCGCGTGCGGGCTGGATCGCCTCGTGCCGTTTTCCTGTAAGGGCCGCGCCGTGTGTCCGAGCTGCGGCGGCCGGCGCATGGCGGAGCGTGCGGCGCATCTGGTCGATGACGTCTTTCCGGTCGTGCCGGTGCGCCTAGGCAGCCGCTTGTTTCTGAGTATTGGGATGCGCTCACTGCTGCACTGGCGGACCTGCAGGTGACCAGCGATGAGGTGCAGTACCTCAGGTCGAAGCAGGCGACCCTCGCGCTGACACCTGACGAACTTCGATGGGTCCACGCGCACGCATTTGCCGGCATCCTCGCGGGCGCCTGCCAAGACAAGGCGATTACTGAGGCAGAAGCGACGACGCTGAACACTGTTCACGGGGCCCTACAGGCGCTGGGTTGGGCACCTGGTGACGCTCCCGCAATGGTCTGAGGCGAAAGGCCTTGGTACACGCGCTTGATTGAGCAGTCTGGGCTGGAACGAGTCGCGCGACCGGCCATTGCCGCAGAGTGCGGATGGGCTGCTCGCTCTTAGAAGTGAAGCTTCTGCCAACTTTTTGACGATTAATCCCAAATAGGGCATGATTATGCCCACATTGGGCATGAAAGCAAGTTCGAGCCGGTCACGTCGAAAAAGCCTGGCGGATGCGCTGTTCACCAAGACGCAGCAGCGCGTCCTAGGTGTGCTTTTCGGCCAGCCGGAGCGTAGCTTCTATGCATCGGAGCTGATTCGGGACGCGGGCACAGGATCTGGGGCGGCGCAGCGAGAACTTGCGAAGCTGGAGGGAAGCGGGCTTATCGTGGCGCGACGGATTGGCCATCAGAGGCACTATCAGGCCAACGCGGCCTCACCGCTGTATTCGGAACTGCGGAATATCGTGTTGAAAACGGTCGGCCTCGCGGAGCCGCTGCGCGATGCCCTGAAACCCTTGTCGTCGGCGATTCGCGCGGCCTTCGTGTACGGTTCCGTGGCCAAGGCGACCGACCAATCGGCAAGCGACATCGACCTGATGATCATTAGCGACAGCCTCACGTACGGCGAAGTCTTCGGCCCCCTTGAGCGGGTGATGCGCGCCGTGAGCCGTAAGGTCAACCCCACGGTGTATACGGCTGCCGAGTTTTCAACGCGCGCCAAGACAGAAAATGCGTTCGTGACGCGGGTGCTCGAGCAGCCGAAACTCTGGGTAATTGGATCGGAAGATGACCTCCCCGTCGCCGCTTGAGCGCCTCGCCGGTCCGGGAAACGTCCTCGCAAAGGAACCTCCCGATGCGAAGGAGTTTGCGGGCCTCGTCCGTTCGGGCCTGGCACGGCTGAAGGACGCGGAGAACGAAACGAACTCGCTGGACAGCAGGTTTGATCTCGCCTACAGCGCCGCTCACGCACTCTGTCTAGCGGCACTCCGGCACCACGGATTCCGACCATCCAAGCGGTACATCGTGTTTCAGGTGCTGCCGGACACGCTTGGCCTGGGGCCAGAGGTCTGGCGAGTCCTGTCGAAGTGCCACGATATGCGCAATCGGACCGAGTACGAAGGCGTCCTCGACGTGGACGATCGGTTGGTCTCGGATCTGATCGGCGCCTGTCGCAAAGTCGCGGGCACGGTCGGAAGTCTGCCGCCCATTCCGGAACAGTCGAAGTAACCTCCCTCACCCGTGAGCAGTGGAGGGCTTTGATTCGAGACTCGTATGCCGAATAACGAACCCCGCTGACACCACTACACTCCGGTTCTGCTCTTGAAACGATTCACCGACAGCGACGAGCTTCTTCACGTCGTCTCGCGGCAGAAAGGCCATCGCTACAAAGCGAAGCCGAACGCAGTCGGCTTCGAGAACGAGTTCTACACCTTGGAAGACGGCGAAGATGTTGAGGATCGGTACGCAGTCGAGAAGGCCTTCGCCGAGTTCGAGGGCGAGGCGTCTGCCGTTCTTGACGAGATCATTGCAGCGGGCACGATTCCGGAGGACGCGGACAAGTTCAATACGTTGATGAATGTTATCGCGTTCTCCGCCGCTCGCATTCCGGCTATGCGAGCAGTAATTACGAAACCGATCGAGGAGATCGCCGAGATGATCCTCCACATGAACCTCTCCTCGGAGGAACAGTTCAATTACTCATACAAGCAGGCGGGCATTGACGTCGACGCGATTGGTCTCACGTACGAAAAGGCGAAGGAGATTGCCGCCGGGCTGACGATCCGCACAACGACGGCGGCATACATCCATCACTTGAACACAGTAGTCAATATCATGCTGCCCCTTCTCGCCGATCGGCACTGGTGCGTTCTTCGCAACGACGGGGCAAATGCGAATCTGATCGTGACCGACAATCCGGTTGGCATAACCTGGAGCGACGGCCATCGTCCCGGAAATCTCTTCGACATTCCAGCGTTTGGCAGGCCACAAACGGATGTGTCAATTCCGATCAGCTCACACATTGCGCTTCTCGGCCGCTTCGAACCGCTACCCGCGACCCAGGAAATGGATGCGCTTGGTGTAGCTTCAATAAACACCAAGACTCTTGCCGGCTGCCAGCGCTTCATAGCCGGAGCAGCTGAAGACTTCACGTGCGTCAACGATGCGGGTGCGATCGTGACAGATAACGAAGTGATCGAGCACTTGAAGAAGCTTGCCGCAGAAAAGGCCTAACGCCGAAAGCGGACGTGCGACCACGGCTCCTGTTTTCATGCCGTTGCTTGACAGGCGTGTTCGGCGGGCCAGATGATCCGCGCCGTGTCCCAGCAATCCACGCTGTGCCGAGGGGTGGGGGGGGGCGGGTCGCATAACGGACCTTCCGAAAACCGCCCTAATCGTTCCTATCGTCTATCGTCTTCGTCAAGGAGACGCTGAAAGCCTACGCCCTCGTCTGCGTCAAGAGTGTCAATTCTACAAAGGTCGGGAACCCTCAGGTCCTTGACGCGCAGGGAGGTCGCGTACAGCATCAGATTTCCTTGCTGCACCTTAATGGCTGGCCGCGCAATTACCACTGAAATCTCCTTTTGCGACGAATGGTGCGGCAGCCTAACGCATGGCGATGAGCTGCGGCCCCGCCGTCAGCTCCATCGCCTTGTTAGCCAGCTGGTTCGCTGAACTTGCGCATCGACCGAAGGGCCGACCTCGGCCATTGCCGCACCGCGACCGATGACTTCCAGGTGAACCCGA
>JACPPO010000046.1 GCA_016190945.1 Acidobacteriota bacterium
CCAACGGTGGCCGTCCGACCGCGCGATGCGCCGGATTCGCCAGCGCGTGAAGGCGGCGACCCTCCGCGGCGCGTGTCATCGGGTCCTGCGCGAGACCATTGCGCAGCTCAACCCGGTGCTGCGTGGCTGGGGGGCCTATTTCCGCACGGGCAATGCCGCCATCAAGTTTGGGCAGGTCGATGACTACGTCGCGAGGCGGCTGAAGCGCGTGCTTATCAAGCGCCACGGCCGCACCCTGCGACCGGGTCAGGCCGCCCAGTGGACGCCTGACTACTTCCATGCCCTCGGGCTCCACCGCCTGCGGGGGACGATTCAGTATCCGGAGGCTGCGTAATGCCGCGTTTCGAATGCCCCTTGGTAAGCCGTGTGCGGGAAATCCGCACGCACGGTTTGAACGGGGGTCGTACTCACAGCGCCGCGCTCGCGCGGTGCGACAAGTAGGATCTACCAATGAGGACGACTGTTGACATTCCAGACGGCACGTATCGGAAGTTGAAATCGAAGGCGGTCCAGCAAGGCTGCTCGGTCAAGGCGCTGATCCTGCGCGGTGTGGAGAAGGAACTCGCCTTGGGGCGCGGCGGGCGGCGAGTGCGGCTCCCGATCGTGCGCTCGAAGGCGCCGGGGACGCTGCGAATCACGAACGAGCAGATTTATGAGATCATCCCTTTTCCCTGACGTGAATGTCTGGCTGGCGCTGACGCACGAACGCCACGTGCACCACCCGCTGGCTGCGCAGTGGCTCGACGGGAAGGCCGAGCCGGTCTTCTTCTGCCGGTTCACTCAACTTGGTCTGCTGCGGCTGCTGACGAACGAGCAGGTGATGGGAGCCGATGTCCTGACGCAGCGCAAGGCATGGCATGCGTATCACCGCTGGTTCGAGGATGACAGGGTTGGGTTCCATGACGAACCGGATTCGCCTCGCCTCGAAACGTCCTTCGAGGAGTTGAGCACACGATCGCGACCGTCGACCAAGCTCTGGGCGGACGCTTACCTCGGTGCGTTTGCTCGCACGGCAGGCCTCACGCTCGTCACGTTCGACCAGGCGTTACGAACGATGCCGTCCGTGCCGCTCCAGCTTCTCGCCTGACCGTCCTCCACGCTTCTGATGAACACGTTACACGACATAAGCACGCTCCTCGCGACGATCAGAGCACCTGGCGCGTTCGCCACGCGCCGCGGCGTCTCCGCGGACGACCTCCACCTCGACGTGAAGGGGGTCGGTCGAATCACGTGGCCGATCTCGGCAACCATGGCGCGGCGGTTGTGCACGGCGGCGCGTCCAGCTCGATATGGCTTGAAGGAGCAGACGCGGTTCGATCCACGCGTTCGGGATACCTTCGAGATCCCGAAGACCCGCATGAAGATCGACGAGCGGCGATGGAGGAACACGTTGCAGCCGATGCTCGATCGCGTGCGGCGCGACCTTGGACTGCCTGACGGCACCAGCCTCAGGGCGGCGCTCCATAACATGCTCGTGTACGGCCCCGGCCAGTTCTTCGTCACCCACCAGGACTCCGAGAAGGGCGACGACATGATCGGCACCCTGGTCGTGATCCTGCCATCCGCCTTCACAGGTGGAGCGATGGTGGTCGAGCATCACGACGAGCAGCTCACCTTTCGGGCAGCCAGCGGGAAGCTGACGTTCATTGCCTTCTATGCTGACTGCCACCATCAGGTGCGCCCGGTGACAGCCGGCTATCGCGTCGCGCTCACGTACAACCTCATGGTTGAGGGCGATACGTCGAGGACGACCAGGCCGGCCACAGGCCAGTTGGACACGCTGCCCCAGACTATCCAGCGGTTCTTCGAGACTCCGCTCCCTCCCCGCTGGGCACACGAGCCGCGCCGAGAGTCGCCGGATCGGCTCGTGTACCTGCTGGACCACCAGTACACGCGAAGGAGTCTCGCTTGGAATCGCCTCAAGAACGCCGACGCGTCCCGGGCGGCGGCGCTGCGTGAGGCTGCCCGCCGGCTGGATTGCGAAATCGTCCTCGCCCTTGCCGACGTGCATGAAAGCTGGTCGTGTGAGGACGAAGATTTCGGGTACGGGCGTCGCGGCCGCTGGCGCTGGGACTACGACGAGGATGCCGGCGATTATGCCGGCGAGGACGCCGACGGCTCCGAGACGCCGGCCCCCATCGAGCTGCTGGACGCCGACATCGAGCTGCGCCACTGGACCGGATCAGGGGAGCGCCTCGAGGCAACCGCCGGCGCCGTCAATCGCGACGAGGTGTGCTACACGAAGCCCTCGGTGGAGCTCGAGCCCTTCGCGTCGGAGCACGAAGGGTACATGGGCAACTGGGGGAACACCGTCGACCGCTGGTACCGCCGGGCGGCCGTCGTACTGTGGCCGCGTGCGCGAACGTTCGTCATCCGCGCCAAGGCCGCTCCCGGTTGGGCCATCGGCGAGCTGGCGACGGCCCTCAAGTCCCGCGAGATCGAGAAGGCCCGAGGGATGGCCAGCCAGCTCGGGCCGTTCTGGAGCCGGGTGGCCGCCAACGAGAAGCGCGGCGACTTTCTCGCGCGGACACTTGGCGTGGCCGGTGGCTTGGACAATCCGGAACTGGCCGCCTCGCTCCTCGAACCGTTCACCCTGCCGCGCTTAACGCCGAGCGCGGCGTCACGGCTGATCCCGCTCGCCGATCGTTACGGCCTCGAGTGGTGCCTGTCGACGCTGGAAGGGTGGGCTGCGGAGAAGCGGCGCGCTGCAGGGGAGCCCGATGCGGCGTGGTTGACGTCGCTGCCGAGCGTCTGCCGCGCCCTGTGTGATGGTGGATCGGCTCAGGGATTCGAACTGGCCAGGTGGCTCGTCACGAACGAGTGGACGCGCGAGGTGGCGCATGTGAGGCAGCTTCGCGAAGAACCCCCTCCCCAGCTCGCGCTCGAAGCCATTTCCCGCATGAGCAAGCCGATTGTCGGGCTGCTCGAGGG
>JACPPO010000047.1 GCA_016190945.1 Acidobacteriota bacterium
AATTGATCGAGGCGGACCTGGGGGTCGAACCGCCTCATATACGCCGCGTTGCTGTGACACGTGGCGCACAGCGGGGCGATAGTGGTCCGAGGCCACAACTCGTACGATCCAGCGCCGCCGGCGCGCGTCGTGTGGCAGGCGACACAGGTCAGCCCCGCGGCGGCATGGACATCGTCCTGGAATGCTGCTATCGCGGCCTTCATTGGGACCTGGGCGTGCCCGTCACGTGGCGGCAGCGTGAACGCAAGCAGGATTCCCGCGACGGCAAGCGAGCGCCTCATGGCACAGCTCCAGTCAGTGCCAGCCCCGTCATCACCGCCATGAACGCCAGCGCGACGACGCCCACCCAGAGGACCAGGCGGCGGGCGCGAGGAGTGTGCCCCGCCAGAAACGGCAGCAGGAGTACCGTCGCCGCGCCCGCGCCCATCGCGGCCACCCCCAGAAGCTCGCCGCTAATGCCGGCGATCGTGGGCGGCAGGTGCTTCAGCGTTTCGAAGGCCCACAGGAAGTACCACTCGGGCCGGATGCCGGCCGGCGCCGGCGCGAACGGGTCGGCCTTGGCCCCCAGCTCCCATGGGTAGAACGTCGACAGGGCCGCCATCAAGGCGAGCACAGCCGTCCACGCAAACAGATCGCGCAGGATGAAGTGCGGCAGAAACGGTATGGCGCGAAGGGCGCCGGCGCCCTCCGTGACGCGCCGCTCCACCGACGGCGGCACGCTCATGCCGTGGCGCTGGATGAGAAAGAGATGAAGACAGCCAAGGGCCGTCGCGATCGCGGGGAGGATCGCAACGTGAAACCCGAACAGACGCGTCAGCGTCGCACCGGTGACGTCGTTTCCGCCTCGCATGAACCGGACGAGGCCGTTCCCGACCAGGGGTACCGTGGCGGCGAGGTCGGTGCCGACTCGCGTGGCGAAGAACGAGACCTCGTTCCACGGCAGCAGGTAGCCGGTGAACCCGAACGCCAGCGTCAAAAGAAGCAGAAGAACACCACTGATCCATGTGAGCTCGCGGGGCCGGCGATAGGCGTGCAGAAACAGCACGCTGAAGAGATGCGCAAAGGCGCTTGCGACCATTAGGTTGCCCGACCAGGCATGAACGGATCGAATCAGCCATCCAAACGGCACCCGCGTGACGATGAACTGGACGCTCTCATAGGCTTCGGTCGCGCTGGGCCGGTAATACAGCAATAGCAGCGCACCGGTGCCCACTTGAATGCCGAACAGGAACAGCGTCATGCCGCCGAAGTAGTACCAGACCGAGTACTGGTGATGCGGGACCGTTTTGCGCCGGAGCGTCTCGGTCAGGTCGGCAAGCGGCAGCCGCTCGTCGAGCCACGGCCGAAGGTGCGGCCACATCATGACCTTCGCGTGATTACGATCTCGTCGTCCTTGACGTTGACGTCGTACACCTCGTCGAGCGGCCGTGGCGGCGGCCCCGCGACATTGCGCCCGTTGAGGTCGTAGTGCCCGTTGTGGCAGGCGCACCAGATATGCTGCAGATCCGGCCTGTACTGCACCGTGCAATCGAGGTGCGTACAGGTGGCTGAGAATGCCCGCAGCTCACCCGCCCCCGTACGGATGACGATGGCCGGGCGGGGTCCGAACGGCACGACCCGGCCAGAATTCGGCGGCAGCGTCCGCGCGCTTCCGGCGCTGACCGAGAGCGTTGCGGCCTCGGGAAGGTCGGGCGGGGCAAGATAGCGCGCGACGGGGTAGAGGACGGCTCCGAAGACACCGGTTCCCCAGAAGCCCAGCAGCCAGTTCAGGACGCTTCGTCGACCGGACCGGTCGTCAGATGCCATAATGAAGGGAGAGCCTATCGCATTCGTTCCTTCGCCGCGGCAAGAGATTTTTTCACAGTCGGTAAAAAGTCCCCAGCCGCCAACGGGCCCCCCGCGCCGCCCAGGTTGGACATAGGCTGGAAAGCGGTGCTTCGGCAGCGGCGGCGCCGGGCATCGCACTTACCCTATAAGCTTCACAAGCAGGAGGATTCTTTCGTGAATGACATGCTCAAGGTCGCTTGCGCCGTCGTTGTGGTACTGACGACCGCCGGAGTCGCTTCGGCGCAGAACCAGGCGCAAGTTGATTCAGGCCAGAAAGTCTTCGCCGCTCAGAAGTGCTCGATCTGCCACTCGATTGCGGGGCAGGGCAACAAGAAGGGCCCGCTCGATGGGGTTGGCTCGAAACTGTCGGCAGATGATATCCGCCAGTGGCTCACGAACGCGCCAGAGATGGCGGCGAAGACCAAAGCCGAGCGCAAACCCCCGATGAAGGTCTACGCAACCCTGGCCAAGGATGATCTTGACGCGCTTGTGGCGTACATCCAGAGTCTGAAGAAGTAGACGTTCGTCGTGCTCAGGCCTACCCGACTGCCGGTTGCCGTTCGCAATCCGGTGTCGCTCATCGGCATTGTCGTCGCCACCACGATGGCCATGCTGTTTGTCGTGCTGTTCGTCCTCGAGATCCGCGGGTACGTCACCAGCCCGTACATCGGTCTGCTCGTATTCGTCGCGATTCCCGCGGTATTCGTGGTCGGACTGTTGCTCATCCCCGTGGGCGCGTGGCGGGCCGGGCGCCGCCGTCGCCTTGCGCCAGAAAACGAACCTGATTGGCCCGTCCTTGATTTCCGCAACCCGCATCAGCGTGCGGCGTTCGCGGCCGTACTCTTGCTTACGATCGTGAACCTGCTGATTGTGTCGATGGCTGCATACGGCGGCGTGCGCTATATGGAGTCGTCGGAATTCTGCGGGGAGGTGTGCCACACAACCATGGAGCCGCAGTACGCTGCGCATGAAGGATGGCCCCACGCGCGCGTGCCCTGCGCCGGGTGTCACGTAGGTCCTGGCGCCGGTGCGCTGTTGGAGTCGAAGCTGGCGGGCACCCGACAGCTCTTTCAGGTGGCCACAGGCCGCGTGGCGATGCCGATCCCTTCGCCGGTCGACTCGCTGCGGCCGGCCCGCGAGACGTGCGAGCAGTGCCACTGGCCCGAGAAATTTCACGGTGACAAGATTCGCATGTTCCGTGAGTATGGTGGCGACGACGCGAACACCGAAAGCGTGACGACGATGCAACTGCACGTAGGGGGCGGCAGCCGGGCGCTTGGCGGCGGCAGTGGCATCCACTGGCATATGAACCTGGACAATCAGATCGAGTACGTGGCGACCGAGGCCACCCGGGAGACGATTCCGTACGTGCGTCTCACGGGCCGGGACGGCCGTGTGCGTGAGTACGTGGTGGAGGGGACAACCGAGGCGCAAGTGGCCGGCGGCACACGGCGTCAGATGGACTGCATGGACTGTCACAACCGGCCGGCGCACACCTTCTACGCCACTCCGGAGCGCGCCGTCGATGCGGCTATCGCGCAGGGCAGGATTCCGCGAGAACTGGCGTTGGCGCGGCGCGAAGCGGTGGCGGCCGTCGGCTCCGAGTATGGCGACCGCACGGCGGCGTTCGAGGGGATCGCGCGGCGGCTGCGGGACTTCTACAGCGGTCAAGCGGGCACGGATGCGCGACTTGTTGCGAGGGCGGTGGCGGCCGCGCAGGACGTCTGGTCACGCAACGTCTTTCCAGCCATGAATGTCGGTTGGGGCACGTACCCGAACCATCTGGGTCACATTGACGCGCCGGGATGCTTTCGGTGCCACGATGATGAACACAAAGCCGCGGATGGCAGCCTCATCCGGCAGGATTGCGAGCTGTGTCATAAGATTCAGTAGCCGGAGGGCTGGCGAGGTCCCCGCTGTGCACGCGCGCGGTGGGGTGCCTTTGAGCCCTTCCGACAGGAGCGCACATGATTCGACGCGCGTTTTACTTCGCCACTGCCGCTCTGACGTATGCGTTGGCAGTGACAGTCGCTGTCGCCTCCGCGGGCGGGAGTGGACCTGAAGGTTCGCCCCTCCATGATGCGAGGGGCGATACGCCGATCGTTGCAGGAGCGGACCTTCAGATCCGCCCCCGTCCACGCGCAGCGGCCGCGCAGGGCGCCGCGCAGGCCGGGTACGTCGGCGCCGACACGTGTCTGGCGTGCCATGAGGACAAGAAGAACCTGGGGGAGCACGGCCGCGCAGCCAGTCCGCGCACGCCCATGGCGGGTCAGGGCTGTGAGTCCTGTCACGGGCCGGGTCAGGCCCACGTGGACGCAGGCGGCGACACGGCGCTCATCAGGAACCCTGCGACGCTGGCCCCCTCGGACGTGAGCGCCATCTGCACAACGTGCCACAACCGGGGCGAGCAGGAGTTCTGGCAGGGCAGCCAGCACGACCGCCGCAGTCTGACCTGCACCACGTGCCACAGCATGCACAGCTGGAACTCGCTCGAGAGACAGCTCAAGGCGAGTTCTGTGCTCCAGACGTGCGGCACATGTCATCGCGACAAAGTGGCCAAGCTCGATCGCTCGAGCCACATGCCGGTCCGAGAAGGCAAGCTCGAGTGTTCGACCTGCCACAACCCGCACGGGTCGCAGAACGTCCGGCTGCTGAGGGTGGGCAACACGGTCAACGAGGCGTGCACGAATTGCCACGCTGAGAAGCGGGGGCCATTCCTGTGGGAGCACGCGCCGGTGCGCGAGAACTGCGCCACGTGTCACGACCCGCACGGAACGGCCAACGAACGGTCGCTGGTTGCCAAGCTCCCATTCCTCTGCCAGCGATGCCACAGCCACACGCGGCACCCGAGCTCGATCTACGACAACACGCAGCTCCTCACGAGCACCAGGCTGTACAACCGGGGATGCGTGAACTGCCATTCGAATATCCACGGGTCGAACCACCCGTCCGGTCACACGTTCACGCGGTAGGTGAGAGGACAACGATGCGCGCCGACGTACTGACAGCCACGGTGGTGCTTCTGCTGGCCTCAGGGTCCGCGGCAAGCGCCCAAACTCAGAGCCCCGCGAGCCTGGCCACGCTCCACCCCACGAACCCGGCGGTCTTTGGTCAGATCGACTTCGGTGGCCGCTTCACGACTGTGACCGGCGACCGGGCGCGGTACCAGCGATACCGCGACCTGCGTGAGGGTGTCTTCTTCGACATGCCGTTCTACCACCGCGAGACTGCCACGTGGTGGATGAATCTCACGGTGCGGAACGCGGGTTACCGCGACCAGCGCTACCTGCTGACCGCGGCCCGGCCAGGCAGGGTGAAGTTCCGTGTTCTTTACGACCTGACGCCGACCTTTATCAGCGATGACACCCGGACGCCCTACACGCCGCGCCCGCAGGACAATGGCTCCTACGACAACTTCGGCGGGACGTTGTCCCTGCCAGACACGGTTCAGGCCAGCATCGAAGCCAATCCCCTCGTCGTTCGCCAGCAGATCGAGAGCCTCGCCGTCGGCTTTCCCAGCCGGATCCGCCGAGACAGTCTCGGCTTCGATTTGACGTTCGATGTCAATGAGCGCTGGCAGACGAAGGTGAAATACCTGAATACTCGCAAGAAGGGGACCATTCCCTGGGGGGCGTCCTTCGGCTTCAATCTGCCAATCGAGATCCCGCTGCCGATCGACACCCGCACTGATGACTTCGGGGCGTCCCTGGCGTGGGACAACAACCGGGGCATGTTGCGCGTGGGCTATGACGGTTCCTGGTTCGACCAGGGAATTCCCACCTACATCTGGGACAACCCGCTGCGAATCACCGACCGGACCTACGCCACTGCCTACTCCCCCGGTGATGGCACCTCTCGCGGCCTGGGGACGCAATGGCCGAGCAACTCGTTTCAGTACGTCAACTTTGCCGGCGCGTACCGGCTGCCCTCCAGGACGAACGTGAACGGCACGGTGTCGATCGGGCAGGCGAGTCAGAACCAGGCGCTCGTGCCGTTCACGATCAACACGGCCATTGCGCCGCTCAACAACGTGTCGAGCCTGGACCGCCGGAACGCCGAGACCAAAGCCAACCTCGGTGCTGCCACGCTCAATGTCATCACACGGCCGTCGCGGAGCTTCAACATCAATGGACGCTATCGGTTCGCGCGCTACGACAACAACACGCCGCACTTCGAGCGGACCGAGTACGTGCGGTTCGATCAGGTGGAGGAACCAGGCGGTTCACCCGAGTTCCAGGGATACACACGGAACTATCTTGACGTGGACGCGGCCTATACCGGGCTCAGGTATACGGCCTTCCGCGCGGGCTACGGCTACGCTGACGCCGACTTCACGCAGCGCGTGTACTTCAAGAGCAACGACAACACGTTTCGCGCGTCGGTGGACACCGTCGGCAACCAGTACATTTCGTTCCGATCGCTCTATGAATTCTCGCGGCGCCGCGGGGCCGGCTTCCACGCGGCCGTCTTGGAGGAGGCGGGCGAGCAGCCCGGCATGCGGCACTTCGATGTGGCCGACCGCAACCGCAATCGGGTCACGCTCGTGACCAACGTCATGCCGATGGGCGACATCGGGATGAATGCGTCGATCGCCTGGACCAAAGACACGTTCCTCAATCCCGAGCAGTCGCGGCAGAACAGTTTCGGTCTCCTGAACTACAAGAGCCAAACCTACGGAATCGGCATCGACTACCTCCCAGGGAACGTCCTTGGGGTCGGCGCGTCCTACAACTTCGACAAGTACGATGGACTCTCGCAGTCACGCAACGGGAGCCCGGGCCAGCAATTCGAGGATCCGGACCGGAACTGGACGACGGACGAAGACCAGAGGGGTCATTCCGTTGTGACGTATGTCGAGTTGCGGCGGCTCGTCCGGAACACCGAGGTGCGTTTCGGCTACGACCACAACAAGTACAACGGAACGTATGTTTACGCGACCGGTCCCGCGTACTCCCCGTCGCCGACCGCACCCGGAAGAGTCGCGCAGTTACCCGAACTTGCGTCGGAGGAGAACCGTCTCTCGACGGACGTGAGGTACTTCATTCGCCGCGATGTCGCCCTCGGTTTCGCGTACTGGTACGACCACTACACGGTCAGCGACTTCGCCCTTGGACCACCTGGAGAGGCGTTCGTATCGGGCATCGCACGGCCAGCAGTCTTTGAGAGCCAGGCGCTGGATTCGCCGATCAATGGCGTCTTGCTGAATTACTTCTATCGCCCGTACACGTCCCACACCGGATGGGTACGGCTGACATATCTCTGGTGAGGAGTCCGGGCGGTCTGCGGCTGGTCACACGGCATGCACAGGGGGTGTCCCATGATATCGATGGTAAGGCCGCTCGCTCTCGTGACGATCCTGATCTCGACCGCGGCGAGCCTGACAGGTCAGGGGCGAGGGGAGCAGACGCCGCCGATCCTCATTGAATCGCTGGCTGGGCGGGACTCATTCGATCTGTACTGCGCGGCCTGCCATGGGAGCGGCGGCCGTGGCGACGGCCCCGTGGCGTCCGCCCTGCGCCTACGTCCCGCCGACCTGACGTCGTTGGCGCGCCGGAGCGGGGGGGCCTTTCCACGCGAGGCCGTGCGCGCATTTGTCGCTGGAACCGGTCGCGCCCTGGCCGCGCACGGCACCACGGACATGCCGGTCTGGGGCCCGATATTTCGTGCCTTCGAGTCCGATGCCCGCGCGCGCGAGCGCATCACCAATCTGGTGATCTACATCGAGTCCATCCAGGCACCGACGACCGCGCCCGATGACACCGGCAGCCGGCTGTTCAGAACGTATTGTGCAAGCTGCCACGGGACGACGGGGCGCGGCAACGGGCCGCTGGCCGAGCAGCTCCGGCGGATGCCGCCCGATCTGACGCAGTTCACCAAGCGGAACGGCGGCGTGTTTCCGAGCGAGCGCGTCTACCGCATCGTCGACGGCCGCGACATCCCCAGCCATGGCGATCGTGAGATGCCGGTCTGGGGGGACGTGTTCAGGGAGGTTTCTGGCGAGTCGAGCGCCGCCGCCGTGAAGGCCCGCATCGACGCGATCGTCCGCTATCTCTCGGGCATCCAGGAACGCGCCGTCTAGCCGCGCGCGGTCACGCGCGGCGCATTTCTTCGCCCCCGCCGTGGAAACTTTCCACCGCGTCGACCCGGGACGCCTCCCCAGTCAGGTGAAGAGCGCGCACTCCTGCCGAACCACGTGGCATGAGATGTGCCCTTTCATCCACCGGTCCAATCTAGTGAGGAGGTTCCCATGACTTCCACGCCTCGAAGGCTGCGCATGTTGGCGATGGCCGCGGCTATAACCCTCTATGCGGCGGTAGCGTCACCGCAGTCTGCCGGGAAGCCGCCGGCGCACGACCATCAGGACCTTGCGGAGGCGGCGCCCTCCCAGGCCGACGCGGCGGGCATGGCGGGAATGCCGCGCGGCGTCATGGCGCGGATCGCCGCCCTGGACGAGCGCATCAAGACGCTCGCGGCCGACATGAACATGTTTGCAGGCGAGCTGAAGATCGAGACGATGGCCGCGCTGCTGACGGCCATCGTCGAACGCCAGTCGGTGATGCGGGAGGAGATGCGGCCAGTGCACGGCCGGATGATGCGTCGCATGATGGAACGCGTGATGCCAGAGGCGCCGGCTGATGAGGAACCGGGCGGCACCTGCGCGCCGTCACCGTGATGGTGCGCGCGATTCATCCGGTTTTCCCGATCGGCCCCGCGCAAAGGCAGTACGCATCGTGTCTGCCACGCGGCTGAGGGCCGGGCGAAGCGCGGCCTCCTGTCGCCAGGCGAGCACCAGCGTGCGCCCAGGGCCAGGCGGCGTAAACGCTCGCACGCGAAGCTGGCTCCGTCGGTTCTCGACCGGCACCGCCAGCGACGGGAGCAGCGTGACGCCTGTTCCGGCGCTGGCCATCTGCACCAGCGTCGAGAGGCTCGTGGCGCGAAAGCTCGTCGTCTTCGCGCCGGTCTGGGTGCACAGGCCCGCGACCTGATCGCGAAAGCAGTGCCCTTCGTCCAGGAGCAGGAGTGAGGCGCCGTTCAGTTCCTGCAGCGCGGCCGGTTTTCGGCTCTTCATCAGTGGATGCGCGGGCGACGCCGCCAGGACAAACGGATCCCGGCCGAGGAGCGCGTACTCGCACTGGCCGATATCAGCCTCGAGAGCCAGAATCGCTCCATCGAGCGCGCCGTCGTTAAGCTGCCGCACGAGCGCGCTCGTGCGCTCCTCAGTCCATTGAAGCGTCAGATCCGGGAAGGTGCGCGCCAGCGCGGGCGTGAGTTCGGGAAGCAGGTACGGGCCGACCGTGGGAATGACCCCGAGGCGCAGCGTGCCGCGGAACGGGTCGCTGTACTGCAGTGCCAGGTCGCGCAGGTCGCTGGCGGCGAGCAACACCTGGCGTGCCTGCCGGACCAGCGCCTCACCCGCGGACGTGATACGGACTCCCCGGCGATCGCGCTCGAAGACCTGAAGGCCGAGGAGCTCCTCCGCGAGGGCGACCTGTGCGCTCAGCGACGGCTGCGCCACATGGCACGCGTCGGCCGCGCGGTGGAAGCTGCGGGTGTCGGCGACCGCCACGAGGTACTGGAGCTGGCGCAGGGAGACGGGTGGAACGAGCGCGACAGTCATAGTGTAATACTATCACAGTAACGCATATAATGTATTAGACACTATCAGTCACGGCGTCGACACTGGGACCATGAAGATCAAGTCGACTCCCTTCCTCTGGATGCTCGCTGTTCTCTGTTGTGTCGCGGTGACCGCGACGGTCGCGATGGCTCAGCAGCCGGCCCCGCTGGATTTCCAGGACGTGGACCTGAGTGTCGAGGAGGACAACTACGTCGTCGGCCCTCAGGACGTGCTCATCATCACATCGTACGACCAGCCGGAGCTGACGGGACGGTTTACCGTGGAGACCGACGGGACGTTCACCTACCCGTTGATCGGACGGGTTCACGCGGGCGGCATAACGCTGCGTGAGATCGAGGCCGACCTGAAACGCCGACTGATCGAAGAGGAGCTCTTCATGCGTCCCCAGCTGGCGGTGGCTATTGGCGCGTACCGGAGCCAGCGGATCTTCATCCTCGGGGACGTGCGGCAGCCGGGCGTCTATCCGCTGTCCGGCGATATGCGTCTGATCGAAGCGCTCGCGCTGGCGGGGTCGATCCTGCCCACCGCGAGCGGGGAGGTGGTGGTCGCGCGCGCCTCCAGGAGCGGGCAGCCGCAGCACACCGTGCGGCTCAGTGTGCGCGAACTCGAGGAGGGCCTGCCGATGCCGGATCTGGCGCTCAGGGGCGGCGACACCATTTTCGTGCTCCGCGCCGAAAACGTCTACGTGTTTGGTCAGGTCAGAAATCCGGGGGCGTACCCGCTGGTGCAGAACACGATGGTGCTCCAGGCGCTGTCGCTGGCCGGCGGCGTCACCGACCGCGGGGCGATCTCTCGAATCGAGGTCGTGCGGAACGTCGACGGCAGGCAGCAGACCATCAGAGTCGCGCCGACCGACCTCGTACAGCCGGGGGACACGATCGTCGTGCCCCAGCGGTTCTTCTAAAAGCGGCGTGGCAGTCGTTCCATAATCCGCGCCACGGATTCGGCAATCCGCTCTTCCATCCACTCCTGATTATCGACCATGCCGTCGATGCTGCCCTCGGCCCAACCGCGCCAGGCCAGCCTGTTGGTCCGCGTGTCGACCAGATCCACCATAAGCGTGCCTGCGTCATACACGAACGGCTCGCAGTTGTTGCAGCGGGTGTAGGCCCGGTCCGTGGCGTTGAGGGTGTAGGGCTGGTCCATGCCGTTGAGGTTGAGCTCCTGCGTCACGCTCGCGTAATAGTGGAGCTGCACGTCGGGCGTTCCCGACGTCGTTTTCTCGAACCCTCTCTTGGCCAGCTCCCGTTCGACGTCCGCCCGAACCCGTTCGTGGAAGAACGGGTTGTTGTCGAGACGAGGATCCCCGGTGGCCCGCGCCTCGGTCGCAGCCCAGTCGTAGGTGCGGAACTGCGTGAAATCAACTCCACGCTCGACAAACGAGCGCACGTCCATCGAGGCGCATGCGGTGAACGCCAGACCGGCGAGCGCCACAGTCGCCAATCGTCCCAGCGGTGACAGAGCCATCATCTCTTCTCCTGTCCTAGAGCGGCCTCGGGAATCTCGTGAACATGCGCGTGACCCCCTCGTTGATCTGCCGCGCCATCGTGTCCTGATTGTCGAGCATCTCCTTCACGCTGTCTTGGGCCCAACCGCGCCAGATCAGCCGGTTCGTGCGGGTGTCGATGATGTCGAGGACCAGCGTGCCCGCCTCGTACCGGATCAGGGAGGGCGTGCAGCCGCCCGGGTAGCAGTATCCGTATTCGCGGTCCATCCTGTCGATGTCGATGCGCTCGCTGATGTTCGCGTGATAGTGAATCAGCAGATCGGGTGTTCCCGACGCCGACCACGCGAATCCTCTGGCGGCCAGCTCCTTTTCGACCGCGCCTTGCACGCGATCCTGGAAGAACGGGTTCTTGTCGAGCCGCGCATCGCCGGTCGGCAGCGCGTCGGCAGGGCCCCAGTCATAGGTGCGATATTGCGCGACGTCGAGTCCGCGCTCGACGTGCGACCCGACACTCATCGTGGCGCAGCCGGCGACGGCAAGCGCCGCGATTGCGGCCATTGTCAGTTCTAGAAGTCGTCGCATCGGCGATACCTCCAGTTGCGCCGGGTCCTTCATGGGCGGCGCGTGTCGTCTCGCAGTGCGAAAACAATGCCATGCGAGGCGCTCGCCCCGGCCCTTAGGCCAATTGCATGCGTTGTCTCCGGGCCATCAACAAAACAGGGGCCCACGTGGTGCCGCGCCGAGCACGTCGAGGGAGTTGGTCGGTCGGCCGCGCAGGAGAAACTTCGCGGCCCAGCCGAAAAGTTTCCCGTGTCAGCCCGGAGGAGTGGTTGTGATGATGGGCGTGCTAACGGCCTCTAGCCATCAAGGCCCTATGGCTGGAGGCCCTGGTTGCGGTAGCGCGCATGGCAGGTCTCACACACGAGCACGAGGCGGTCCGACGCCTGCAGCACCGCGTCCAGATTCCTGGCATCCGCCGCCTTTCGAGCCGCGGCCCCGGCGGTGGCCAGTTGCTGGCAGAGCGCGACCCACGTTGATCGATCTTTAGGCGGCGAAGCGCGCATCAATAGCTTTCCGGCTTCGACCAAGGTGACTCCCGCGCGAGAAATCGCGGTCCACTGCTCGCTGTTCGTGGGTTCTTCGCGTCCGACATTGAAGATGACTTCTGAGGCCGGTACGATCATCGTCTCGTGCAGCTGCGGGACGGTTGCGGCGGATTCGACGGGTGGTTGCCCGGCGACGGCGGTCGCCGTCATCACGCACGCGATCCCCAGCAGCCATGGAGCCGTTCTCACCATCATCCGAGCCGTCCCAACCTGAACTACCGTCCCAGCACGAAGGTCGCTTCCCGAGCGGGGAAAGATGCTTCCCGATCCGGAAAGGTAATGGTCATTCCAGCCGCGGTCAGCGTACCGTCTCTTGCCGCATAGCCATTGATGATCACCTCGCTGCCGACTCGAAAATCACCCTTCTGCAGACCTCGCTTCTGCATGCGGAGCGGGGAGCCGGTTTCGATCTTCCAATTCTCCACGCGACCTTCCGGGCCTTTCGCGTCGATGTAAATCCATCCGTGAGGGTTCACCCACTCCATTCTCGTGAGCGTTCCTCTCACCGTGATCGGCTTGGCCAGATTGAATTCGACGACGAAGGAGTGATGTGCTGATATCGGACCGGGCGCGAAAAGGAGCGCGGCACCAACACACGCGAGCGCCACCCTCATTGTTTTCATCATTTCGATTGCCCCCATGAGGATCGTTGTGCAGGAAACGAACCAGCCTCGGCGGATTCTAACACGGGCCGGGCGTTCTCCAACGTGTTGAGCAACAGCGAGTTACTGGTTGACGTGCTTGGGCCCGCCAGGCATGTCCGCTGGAAAAATCTCGCGGGCGCGCGAAAATCCGCAGAGCTCATGCTGAAGATGAGGCGCAACGGTCGTCGGCGCGAACTGTACCGCCACGGCCGATCTTGCGGGCGCCGCAGCCCTCTCCAGACCTCAGATCTCACGCCCTCGGGTCCCAGCTGGGGCCCGGGGTCCCGAGGCGTGTGGTACGCTGTCGGCCCGTTGCCCAACATCGACGTCGTTCAGCTCCTCACGGGGATTCTGGTCCTGCTCTGTTCCCTGACCGTGCACGAAGCGGCGCATGCGTGGGCGGCGGATCGGCTGGGCGATTCCACGGCGCGCATGCTCGGCCGCCTCTCGCTGAACCCGGCGGTGCACATCGATCCGATCGGTACGATCCTGTTTCCACTCATCGCAGTGGCGACCCACCTGCCGCTCATCGGATGGGCGAAGCCCGTGCCGGTCAACACCGCGGAGCTCGGTTCGAACTGGCGGCAGAAGTTCATGGTGATTGCGGCCGCTGGTCCCGCCAGCAATCTGGTCCTTGCCACGATGGTGGCGATCCTCCGGCGCGTTCCGGTGCCCGTCGCTGTGGGCGCCGAGGGCGGGGCGGCCTCACTCTCGTCAGCGCTGGAAACCGCGATCTTCGTCAACGTGCTCCTGGCCGTTTTCAACCTGGTGCCCGTGCCGCCGCTCGACGGCGGCAACGTGCTCTCCGGCCTGCTGACCGGTCCGATGGCGGGTACCTTCGATCGGCTTCGGCCGTACGGTTTTCTGATCCTTTACGGGCTGATGCTCACCGGTATGCTGACGACGATCGTCTGGCCTCCCGCATCGCTGCTCCTGTCGTGGTTGTTGTGAACGCCAGGCCCCGCGTCGTGAGCGGAATGCGTCCGACCGGAAAGCTCCATCTCGGGCATCTGGTCGGCGCGTTGAAGAACTGGGTGGACCTGCAGGAGCGGTACGACTGTTTTTATTTCGTCGCCGACTGGCACGCGCTCACGAGCGACTATGCGAGCCCCGGCGGAATTACGGGCTACGCGCTCGACAATGTCGCGGACTGGATTGCGGCGGGCGTCGATCCCGACCGCAGCACGATTTTCGTCCAGTCGCTCGTGCCGGAGCACGCCGAGCTGTATCTGTTGCTCTCGATGGTGGTGCCGGTTCCATGGCTGGAGCGGGTGCCGACCTACAAGGAGCAGCAGGAGCAGCTCGCCGAGAAGGACCTGTCCACGTTCGGCTTCCTGGGCTATCCGCTGCTGCAGACCGCTGACATCGCCATCTACGACGGCCGGTTTGTTCCCGTCGGTGACGACCAGGTGCCCCACCTGGAGTTGTCGCGCGAAGTCGTGCGCCGCTTCAATCAGTTTTATGGCGAGGTGCTCGTCGAACCTCAGCCGCTGCTGACGCCGGTGCCGCGCTTGCCGGGACTTGATAACCGCAAGATGAGCAAGAGCTACGCAAACACGATCGACCTGACGGACGACAGCACGACGGTCGCGAAGAAGGTGCGGCAGATGTACACGGACCCGAAACGGATCCGGGCCGACATTCCGGGGACCGTCGAGGGGAACCCGGTCTTCATGTACCATGACGCGTTCAACCCGGACGCGGCGGAAGTCGAGGACCTCAAGACGCGCTACCGCGCCGGCGCGGTCGGCGACGTCGAGGTCAAGACCAAGCTGGCTCGAGCGCTGAACGCGATGCTCGAGCCGATGCGCGAGCGCCGCCGTGACATCCTCGCGCGGCCCGAACTGATCCGCGAGATCGCGGTGGAAGGCTCTCGGAAGGCGCGGACGATGGCGCGGGCAACGATGGCGCGCGTCCGCGATGCGGTCAAGCTCCGGTACTCGGTGTGACGGAAGATACAGACTTCGAATCGTCTCCGGATGCGTACCGGGTCAAGCTTGACTCCTTCGAGGGCCCACTGGACCTCCTGCTGCATCTGATTCGCAAGAGTGAGGTCAACATCCACGACATTCCGATCGCGGTCATCACCGAGCAGTATCTCGGCTACCTCGGATTGATGCAGGAGATGAACCTGGACGTGGCGGGGGAGTTCCTCGTGATGGCCGCGACGCTGATTCATATCAAATCGCGCGCCCTGCTGCCGCGTCCAGACCCCTCACAAGACGAGGCGGAGCCGGAGGAGGATCCGCGCGACGCGCTCGTCCGGCGTCTACTCGAGCACCAGAAGTTCAAGGCGGCGGCGGAACTACTGCACGAGCGGGAGACGCTGCGGGGCGCACAGTTCGGGCGCCCCGATGCCAGCGTCGCCGGAGCCGCGGGCGACGCCTACGAGCCGGAGCTCGAGGTCGATCTCTTCAGCCTGCTGGCGGCATTCCGCGGCGTGCTGGATCGCGCGAGCCGCCGGCCGCCGATGGTCCTGCCGCCCGACCAGATATCGATTGAAGACCGCATCGACCAGTTGCTCGGGCGGCTGTCGGAGACCGAGGCGTGCGGATTCGAGGACCTGTTTACGGATGGCGACGGCTCGCGGCCGTTCATGATCGTGACCTTTCTGGCCCTGCTCGAGATGATCCGGCTGGAGCTGATTCGCGTGTTTCAGTCGGGGAGTTTCGGGGCGATCCGCGTGTACAAGCGGACGCGTCCAGCAGATGCGCCGCATCCCATAGGCGATCCGGCTGAACATCCGCAATCCCAAATCCCAAATCCCAAATCCCAACAGGACTGAGTGCGCGATGACCACTGAATCAGCAGGCACCGTCTCCGCGGAGCTCAAGGCGATCGTCGAAGCGTTGATCTTCGCCTCGCCCGAGCCGATTACGCCCAGCATGCTGTTCAAGCTGCTGGCCGACGAGCCGAGGGAGGACGTGGCGGCCGCCGTCCAGGCGCTCCAAGCGGAATACGACCAGCGGCCTGGCCTGCAGTTCGTCGAAGTTGCCGGCGGGTATCAGATTGTGACGCGGCCGGAGCTGCACGAGTGGGTCCGGCGGCTGTTCCACGAGCGCTCGACCCAGAAGCTGACCGTCCAGGGGCTCGAGACGCTGGCCGTCATCGCGTACAAGCAGCCGGTCACCGCGCTCGAGATCTCCGAGATCCGCGGTGTCAACACCTCGGGTGTCTTATCGACGTTGCTGGAGCGGCACTTGATCAAGATCGTCGGCCGCAAGAATGTCGTCGGCCGGCCGTTTCTGTACGCGACGACGAAGGAATTCCTGATTCGGTTTGGCCTCAAGGACCTCGGCGACCTGCCGAAGATCGAGGACATGGCGGAAGCGCTCGGGTTCGACCCGCCGGGAAGGCTCTTCGAGGTCACGCCGCGCGAGGAGATGCTGCCGCTGGGGGAGGATGAGGCTGCCGCAACTGAAAAGTAGAAAGTGCAAAGTACGAAGTAAGTTCAAAGCACAGCAGCCAACCTCGAGACTTACTTTGTACTTTCCACTTTCAAGTTTCTACTTGCAGCGTTCTTCAAGGCCCTAATTTCCTCGGGCGTCAGCTCCCGCCACATACCCGGCTTCAGGCGTCTGTCGCTGATGGGACCGATGCGCGTACGGATGAGCGCCCTGACGGGACGGCCGACCGCCTCGCACATCCGGCGCACCTGCCGGTTGCGCCCTTC
>JACPPO010000045.1 GCA_016190945.1 Acidobacteriota bacterium
GGCCGGACCTGGTGGCTCGACTTCATCCACCCGGGGTGCCGGGCCCAGGATGATGGAGCGCAGAAGTGAAAGCAACATCCTTCGTTGTTGCCGCCGGTATCGTCGGTCTAGGTGTTCTGCTGGTTCGGTTCTGGCTCAATCTAACGTGGCCACTAAGTACTCCGTTTCATAAATATGATGACGTATTTTAGCTGGCTTTTCCCTCAGTACTCTGGCACACTGCTCCTCCAGGGAGGGGTGCCAGTCTATGCCAAGAAAAAGCCCGTACGTCGTCAAGTTGACGGTGGAGGAGCGGGAGGCCCTGGGAGCAAGAGCTCGGAAATATACGTCACCATATCGAGACGTCATTCGCGCCAAGATTGTTCTCTTGGCGGCCCAGGGTCTGTCCAATGCCCTCATCGCCTCCCGCCTGGACACGCCACGCCAGATCGTCAGCAAGTGGCGCAAGCGGTTTTGTCGCTTTCGCTTACCCGGCCTCGAGGAGCAGCCGCGCGGCGGGCGGCCAGCCCGCTTTCCCCCCCAGCGTCGTCATCGAGGTCAAAGCCCTCGCGTGTGAGTTGCCCGCGCGCCGCGGAGTGCCCCTGGCCCGGTGGTCGCTGGCCGAGCTGCGGCGGGAGATGGTGGCCCACGGGCTGGTGGCGCAGATCAGCGGGGCGACCCTGTGGCGCTGGCTCAGTCAGGATGCGCTACGGCCGTGGCGGCATCGGAGCTGGATTTTCCCCCGCGATCCCGACTTTCGGGCGAAGGCCGGCCGCATCCTGGATCTCTACGAACGGCGCTGGCAGGGCGTACCGTTGGGCCCACGGGAGTCTGTGGTGTGCGCCGACGAGAAGACCAGTATCCAAGCCCGGCGACGGAAGCATCCCTCCCAGCCGCCCAGCCCAGGCCGCCCCATGTACGTCGAACACGAGTATGCCCGGGCTGGGGCCTGGGCGTACCTCGCGGCCTGGGACGTGCATCGGGCCAAACTCTTTGGCCGCTGCGAGGCGAAAAATGGCATTGTCCCTTTCGAGCGCCTGGTGGCCCAGGTCATGAGCCAAGAGCCCTACCGGTCGGCCCGGCGCGTGTTCTGGATCGTGGACAACGGCTCGGCCCATCGCGGCCAGAAGGCCGCAACTCGGCTGCAAGCCCGATGGCCGACGCTCGTCCTTGTGCACACACCCATCCATGCCAGTTGGCTCAACCAGATCGAGATCTACTTTTCGATCGTGCAGCGCAAAGTTCTCACGCCCAACGATTTCCCCTCCTTGGTGGCCGTTAGGGCGCGCTTGCTCCAGTTCCAACACCGCTACGAGCATACGGCCGCACCCTTTCAGTGGACCTTTACCCGCCGGGACCTCGCGGCATTGCTGGCGAAACTCGCGCCCAAGTCGAGGCGGGCTGCTGCATAACCA
>JACPPO010000048.1 GCA_016190945.1 Acidobacteriota bacterium
AGCGAGCACATGGCCGTCCGCACACGCGCCGGCGTGTTCGATGTCAGTCACATGGGCGAGATCGAGGTTGCCGGCAAGAATGCCGTGGCGGCGGTACAGCGGATCGCGTGCAGCGATCCCGCGCAACTGAAGGTGGGGCAGGCGCAGTATTCGGGTCTCCTCACGCCGCAGGGGACGTTCCTGGACGACACGATCGTCTACCGCATGGCGCCCATCCACTTCCTGCTCGTGGTGAACGCGGGGAACATCGCCAAGGATTACGCCTGGGTCAGCGAACAGGTAAAGGCCACCGGCGATGCCGTCGCGATCGATTCGAGCAGCCGCTATGCTTTGATCGCGATCCAGGGACCCGCTTCGCGCGAGGTGCTGCAGCCGCTCACCGGTGTCGAGCTGGCGGACATTGCGCCGTTCTGGTTTTCGCATGGGGAAGTGGCCAACGCCCGCGCGACGATCGCCCGCACGGGGTATACGGGCGAGGATGGCTACGAGATCTTCATTCCGCCCGACATGGCGGACCGGGTCTGGCAGGCCATCCTCGAGTCAGGCCGCGCGGCCGACATCGTGCCCGCCGGCCTCGGCGCCCGCGACACGCTGCGCCTCGAGGCGTCGATGCGGCTGTACGGCAACGACATCGACGAGTCGACGACCGTCCTCGAGGCAGGTCTTGGGTGGATGATCGGGTGGACGAATGAGACCTTCATCGGTCGTGACCGGCTACGCGAGCAGAAGGACAGCGGAGTGTCCCGCCGGCTTGTCGGGTTCGAGATGATGGATCGCGGCATCGCCCGTCATGGGTACCGGGTCATGCAGGGCAACAAGCCTGTTGGCGTGGTGACCAGCGGCACGCGGACGCCGTATCTCGGAAAGGCGATCGGCATGGCGTACGTGGTGGTTGCCCAGTCTCGCCCGGGTACCGAGATCGAAATCGATATTCGCGGCCGCGTGGCAAAGGCGCGCGTGGTGCCGATGCCGTTCTATAAGCGTCAGAAGTAGGGGTGGACCTTCAGGTCCGCCCAGAGGAGAGACATGTCGTATCCGGATGATCGAAAGTACACCAGAAACCACGAATGGGTCCGCCTGTCCGGCGGCATGGCCGAGGTCGGCATCACCGAGTACGCGCAGCAGCAGCTCGGGGATGTCGTCTATATGGAGCTGCCGGTGGTCGGCAGCCACGTGACCGCCGGCCAGTCGTTTGGCTCCATCGAGTCGGTGAAGGCCGTGTCGGATCTCTTCGCGCCGGTCGGCGGCGAGGTGGTCGAGGTCAACGACGCGGTGAAAGATCATCCCGAGGCGGTCAACCAGGACCCGCACTCCTCCTGGATGATCAAGGTGCGAGTCTCCAACCCAGGCGAAGTGGCAGCGTTGCTCGACGGCCTGCAGTATCAGGGCCTGCTCGGGTGATGCACCCACTGGATGCCAACGACCGGTTCGCGCGCCGCCACATCGGGCCTTCTCCGGACGAGCGCGACGCGATGCTCCTGGCCGTTGGCGCCCGTTCGCTCGATGCGCTGATTGACGAAGCGATCCCGGCGTCGATCCGGCTGAAACGGCCGTTGAACCTCCCCCCGGCAGAAAGCGAGCATCAATACCTGCGCCGTCTCACCCGTGTCTCCCGCCGCAACAGGACCTTCCGGTCCTACATCGGTCTCGGGTATCACGACACGCTCACCCCGAGCATCATCTTGCGCCTGGTGATGGAGAACCCGGGCTGGTACACGCCGTACACTCCGTATCAGGCCGAGATCGCCCAGGGGCGCCTCGAGTCACTGCTCAACTTTCAAACGATGGTGGCGGACCTGACCGGGATGGAGATGGCCAACGCGTCGTTGCTGGACGAGGCAACCGCCGCGGCGGAGGCGATGATGTTGCTGCACCGCGTGCGGACGAACAAGGCGGCCGCCGGCGCGCGCGCGTTGTTCCTGGTCGGCGATCGCTGCCTGCCGCAGACAATCGACGTAGTGCGCGCCCGCGCGGAGCCGCTCGACATCGACGTGGAGGTGGGACCCATAGCGGGCATGACGTTCGACGCCCGCTCCGGACGTACGCCGTTCGGCCTGCTGCTGCAATATCCGGACGAATCGGGCCTCGTGCAGGACCTTGCGCCCCTCATCACGCGCGCCCATGACGCCGGAACGCTCGTCGCGGTTGGTGCGGACCTGCTGGCTCTTGCGCTGCTCGCACCGCCTGGCGAGATGGGCGCCGACGTCGTATTCGGCAATTCGCAACGCTTTGGCGTGCCGCTCGGATACGGCGGCCCGCACGCCGCTTTCTTCGCGGCGCGCAGCGCCTTCGTCCGCCAGATGCCGGGGCGTATCGTCGGCGTCTCGGTGGATGTGCAGGGCAGGAAGGCGTACCGGATGGCGCTCGCGACGCGCGAGCAACACATCCGTCGCGAAAGGGCGACGTCGAACATCTGCACGGCGCAGGCACTGCTGGCCAATATGGCGGCGATGTACGGCGTGTATCACGGCCCGGAGGGTATCAGGGCCATCGCCGGCCGTGTCCACCAGCTTGCGCGGGTGCTCGAGGCAGAGCTGCGGACGCTTGGTTTGCGGCAGACCAACGCACATTATTTCGACACCCTGCGCGTGGAGGTGCCGTCCGCGGCGGATGCCGTGCGCGAGCGCGCGCTTTCCGCAGGCATCAACCTTCGCTACATCGACGCGCACACGGTCGGCATCGCGCTCGACGAGACCGTTTCCACCTCAGACCTCCGCGACGTCATCAACGCCTTCGCGGCCGCTGTCGGCAAAGGAGGCTCGGTAACCGAGGGGCTCCAGCCCGTCGGGAACGACGCGGCCGACGATTACCCACCGTCGCTGCGCCGCACGAGCGCATTCATGACCCACCCGGTGTTCAACACGCACCGGTCCGAGACCGAAATGATGCGGTATGTCCGCAGTCTCGAGCGGAAGGACATCGGCCTCGACCGGTCGATGATCGCGCTTGGGTCGTGCACGATGAAGCTGAACGCGGCCTCAGAGATGCTACCCGTCACGTGGGAACACTTCGGCCGCGTGCATCCGTTCGCACCTATCGACCAGGCACAGGGGTATGCGGAGATCTTCCGCGACCTGGAGGCGGCGCTGCGCGAAATCACCGGCTTTGCGGCGGTGTCACTCCAACCCAACTCCGGAGCGCAGGGAGAGTTTGCCGGCCTGATGGTGATTCGTGCCTACCACCGGGCGCGCGGCGGACGGCCGCGTGACGTCGTGCTGATTCCGGCCTCGGCGCACGGCACCAATCCGGCCAGCGCCGCCATGGCGGGCGCGCACGTCGTCGTGGTGGCGACGGCGCCGAATGGTAATGTCGATCTCGCGGACCTTCGAAGGAAAGCGGCGGAACATCGGGACCGCCTCGCGTGCTTGATGATTACGTACCCGTCGACGCACGGTGTGTTCGAGGACGAGATCCGCGCCATCTGTGACGTCGTGCATGAGCACGGCGGGCAGGTGTACATGGACGGCGCCAACATGAACGCGCAGGTGGGGCTCACCAGCCCGGCGTCGATTGGCGCCGACGTGTGCCATCTGAACCTGCATAAGACCTTCTCGATTCCACATGGTGGCGGCGGACCAGGCATGGGTCCCATCGGAGTCGCGAAGCATCTCGCCCCCTATCTGCCCGGGCATCCGCTCGTTCGGACGGGAGGAGAACGGGCGATCCACGCGATATCCGCGGCGCCGTGGGGGAGCGCCAGCATCCTGCTCATTTCCTACGGATACCTCCGGATGCTCGGGGCCGACGGTGCCGCCGATGCCACGAAGCACGCCATCCTCAACGCCAATTACATCAAGGCGCGGCTCGAGCCGCACTATCCCGTTCTCTACGCACGTGCGAACGGCCGCGTCGCGCACGAGTTGATCTTCGACCTGCGTCAATTCAAGGCGACCGGGATCGACGAGATGGACGTGGCGAAGCGCCTGATGGACTACGGGTTTCATGCGCCAACCGTCTCATTTCCGGTGGCGGGCACGTTGATGGTGGAACCGACCGAGAGCGAGGACAAAGCGGAGCTCGATCGGTTTTGCGACGCGATGATTCAGATTCATGCGGAGATAGACGAGGTCGCGAGCGGACGCATGGATCGCAACGACAACGTGCTGAAAAACGCGCCGCACACCGCGGAGGCCGTGTCGGCCAGCGAGTGGCGCCACCCCTATTCGCGGGAGCAGGCGGCGTTTCCGCTGCCGTTCGTCAGGGCGAATAAGTTCTGGCCGCCCGTCGGCCGCATCGACAACCCGTACGGCGACCGGAACCTGTTCTGCGCGTGTCCGCCGGTGGAGAACTCCTAGAGACCGCGTCAGTCCGCGTGGGCGCGGCGGCGGAATCCTTCTAACAGCTTCTTCGTGACCGACCCGGGCAGGCCGCTGCCGATCGTCCGGTCGTCTACCTTTACAATGGGAACGGCTTCGCGGGTGGTACTGGTGAGGAATGCTTCGTCGGCGGAGAAGAGATCCTCGTCGCGCAGGGCCTGCTCGCGGACGTCAATGCCGATCGCTCCGCCGACGTCGAAGAGGAACTCGCGCGTAATGCCCGGAAGGAGCCCGGATTCGAGCGGGGGTGTCAGGGCCGTGCCGTGCTTGACGATGAACAGGTTGGACGTGGTGCACTCGCTCAGTTCTCCGCGATAGTTCCGCATGATCCCCTCGAAGCCGCCGCGCCGGATCGCCTGCTGCGCGGCAAGCGCGTTATTCAGCAAATTGTTGCTCTTGATCGCCGGGTTCACCGTGTCCGGATGGTTGCGGACCACGTCCACGATGACGACCCGGACGCCGCGCGCGTACGCGTCGGGCGCGGGATCGACCTGCGGCTTGACTATGATGATGACCGACGGAGTCGGGGTCGCTTGCGGATCGTAAGTGAGCTCGCCGACGCCGCGGGTGACGAGCAGTCGGATGTAGGCCTCACCGCCGTTGAGGTCGGAGGCTGCCATCGTGTCGCGGATCCGCGAGCCCAGGTCGGCATCCGTGAATGGCACCTCCAGGACGATCATCCTGGCCGAGTTGCGCAGCCGCCGCATGTGCCGTTCGTACAGAAACGGACGCCCGTGATAGGTCCGCATCGTCTCGTAGATCCCCTCGCCGTAGAGGAAGCCATGATCGAAGACGGAGACGACGGCGTCGCGCTCGCCGGTGATTCGGCCATTCACATTAACGGTCGCCGACATGCTCATTCGCAACATATCCCCTGTAGTACACTTCGCGCAACCCTGATGACTGCCAACTGATGCGCATCCTCAACGCCGCGCAAATGCGCGAGGCCGATCGCCACACCGTCGAGGAAATCGGGATTCCATCGCTTGTGCTGATGGAGAACGCCGGGCGGCAGGTCGTGGCGGCGATGGAGGCGGCGTACGAGGCGCGGCTGGACGGACGGGTCGGTGTCCTCTGCGGCCGTGGCAGTAACGGCGGCGACGGCTTCGTGGTGGCCCGCACGCTGATGCAGCGCGGCGTCGATGCCGCCGTGTTCGTGATCGGGTCGGTGGCCGACGTGCGGGGCGACGCGCGGACCAACCTCGACATCCTTGGGCGTCTCGGTGTCACGGTGGTGGAGATCGGTGACGAGCAGACCTGGGAGCTGCACTTCTCGGAGATTTCGCAGTGCACGCTGATTGTCGACGCCGTCTTCGGCACCGGGTTGAAATCCGCGCTTGGCGGGATGATGGAAACGGTTGTCGCGGACATCAACGCCTCCGGTATTCCCATCGTGTCGATCGACCTGCCAAGCGGGATGTCCGCGGACACGCCACATCTGGTGGGCGACTGCGTTGATGCCTCGATGACGGTGACGTTGGCGGCGCCGAAGCTGCCGCTTGTGCTGCCGCCGGGCGAAGCGCACGCCGGCGACGTGGTGATCGCCGACATCGGCATCCCGCCCGACGTACTGGAGGGACTCGAGGGGCCGCACATCGATCTGCTGACGCCGGAGCAGGTCCGCGCGCTGGTCGAGCCGCGCGCCCCGGAATCGCACAAGGGGGACTTCGGTCGCGTCACGATCGTGGCCGGATCGCGCGGCAAGACGGGCGCGGCCTACCTGGCGGCGGCGGGCGCGCTGCGATCGGGCGCGGGGCTTGTCACCGTGGCGACGCCGGCCTCGTGCCTGCCGATCGTGGCGTCGATGGCGCCCGAGTTCATGACCGAGCCGCTCGCGGAGGCGAGGAACGGCACGGTCGTGGCGGCCGCTGTCGACGCGGTGTTCGAGCTCCAGCACGACGTGATCGCTTGCGGGCCTGGACTGGGCCGAGGTCCGGCGGTCGCCGAATTTGTGCGGGCGCTGGTCGACCGATCCACGGTGCCGCTCGTGCTCGATGCGGACGCGCTCACCGCGCTCGCGGACGACCCCTCGGGACTGGCGGGCCGGGAAGAGCGCGACCTCATCATCACCCCGCATCCTGGAGAGATGGCGCGCCTGGTTGGGGCGTCGGTCGACGAGGTCCAGGCGAACCGCATTCAGGTCGCGGCCGACTTTGCCGCCACCCACCGCCTGTACGTCGTGTTGAAAGGGCACCGCACGATCGTCGTGACACCCGAGAGGCACGTGTTCATCAACCCGACGGGAAACGCCGGTATGGCGACTGGCGGGACCGGGGACGTCCTGACGGGCATGATTGCCGCGTGGCTGGCGCAGCTGCTGGATGCCGAGGCCGCCTGCCGCCTCGCGGTGTTCCTGCACGGAGCGGCCGGCGATCTGGCCGAGGGCAGCGAAGGCCAGGTCGCGATGACCGCCACCGACCTGGTCGCTCACCTCGGCGACGCGCTGAACCAATTGACCGGCCGCGACAAGGAATCGGCCTCGTAGGAGCTGCACCGCAGGGGCGGACCTCCAGCCCTGCCTCCCCGCCCGCGTCGATGACGACTTATCTCACCGAATCGGAGGAAGAAACTCAAGCCGTCGCGGGCCGCCTGGCCGCGCAACTGAAGCCTGGCGACGTCATCCTGCTCTCCGGCGAGCTCGGCGCGGGCAAGACCGCGTTTGTCCGCGGTCTCGCCACCGGGCTGGGGATCGACCCGGAAGTAGTGAGCAGCCCCACCTTCACGCTGGTCCACGAGTACCGCGGCGGCCGGCTGACGTTCTATCACGCCGACCTGTATCGCCTGGAAAAGGCCGCCACCGATGACTTGGGGCTGGAGGAGATGGGGGTGGCCGACGGCGTGCTGGCCGTCGAATGGCCCGACCGTCTGACGCACAGGTTCCCTGCCGCGCTTACCGTTAACATCGACATCGTCAACGACACCACGCGGCGGATACAGTTGGTAGCTGGTAGTCGGTAGCTGGTAGCAAGAACTTCCCCCCCACTACCTACTGGCCAACTACGAGCTACTCCATCCGGTAATTGGGCGCTTCCTTGGTGATCGTCACGTCGTGCACGTGACTCTCGCGCGCGCCTGCAGGGGTGATGCGAATAAGCTTCGCCCTGCGCTGCAAGTCGGGGATCGTGGCGCTGCCGCAATAGCCCATCCCGGCGCGAAGCCCGCCCACGAGTTGGTGGATCATGACGGCGACGCTGCCCTTGTGCGCGACGCGCCCTTCGATGCCTTCCGGCACGAGCTTCTCGGCGGCGCGGCCTCCCTCGAGGTCGAACTCGTCCTGGAAGTACCGATCGCGGCTGCCGCGCCGCATTGCGCCGATGGATCCCATGCCGCGGTATTCCTTGTAGCTTCGCCCCTGGAACAGGATCAGCTCCCCGGGGCTCTCGTCGGTGCCCGCGAAGAGATTCCCAATCATCGTGCAGCTCGCCCCGACCGCCAGGGCCTTGACGATGTCGCCCGAGTACCGGATGCCGCCGTCGGCGATGATCGGGAGGTTTCGTGCGGCCGCGGCCCTGGCGCACTCCATGATGGAGCTGATCATCGGCACGCCGATGCCGGCGACCACGCGGGTGGTGCAGATGGAGCCGGCTCCGATGCCGACTTTGACCGCGTCCACTCCGGCATGGATCAGCGCCTCGGTCCCGTCGGAGGTCGCGACGTTTCCCGCCACCAGATCGGTACTCGGAAACTCCCGCCGGATCCGCGCCACCATGTCGAGCACGCCCTGTGAGTGGCCGTGCGCGGTGTCGACCACCAGCACATCCACACCGGCGCCCACCAACGCGGTGGCGCGCTCGAAGGCATCCTTGGAGACGCCGATGGCGGCGCCACAGCGCAGACGCCCGAGCGCGTCCTTGCACGCATTCGGGTACTTGATCTGCTTTTGGATGTCCTTGACGGTGATAAGGCCCTTCAGGCGGTAGTCCTGGTCCACCACGAGGAGCTTTTCAACCTTGTGGCGGTGGAGAATCTGTCGCGACTCGTCGAGCGTGGTCCCGACCGGCACCGTGAAGAGCGGCGCCTTCGTCATGACCTCGTCGATCGGCCGATCGACATCGGTCTCGAATCGGAGGTCCCGGTTCGTGAGGATGCCAACAAGCCGGCCCTCCTGGCTGCCATCCTCGGTGATCGGGACGCCTGAGATCCGGTAGCTCTTCATCAGATCGAGGGCTTCGTGGATTCGGTTGGCGGGGGAGAGCGTGATCGGATTGACGATCATGCCGCTCTCGGACCGTTTTACGCGGTCGACCTCAGACGCCTGTTCCTCGACCGACAGGTTCTTGTGGATGACGCCGAGCCCACCTTGCTGCGCCATGGCGATGGCCAGTTCGGACTCCGTTACGGTGTCCATGGCGGCGCTGAGGAGCGGCACGTTCAGCCGGATGTTTCGCGTCAGCCGTGTCGAGACGTCCGCCTGGGTCGGAAGCACCGTCGAATGCTGGGGCACCAGCAGGACGTCGTCGAAAGTGAGAGCGGTCTCGATGCCCGTCGCGGTGGAGGTGAGGGTCAGCTCGTCGGTCTTCAGGTCCATCGAATGCACCTCACGCCGCTGCTCCGTGGCACTTCTTGTACTTCTTGCCGCTGCCGCACGGGCACGGTTCGTTGCGCCCGACTTTCGGCTCCTCGCGGCGTACCGTCTTCACGACATCGTCTCCGCCGATACGGGCCGGGCGTGGCGCACCCCCGCCAAACGCCCCGGACGCCTGTCTGGCGGCGGCAGGCGCGGCGGCGGCCGCACGTCCCGCACCGGCGAAGGTGGGCACCGCTTCCGCTGCCGGGTTGTTCATCGTGATGGGCGTGGCGCGGCGCGCGGCCAGACGTGGCACCTGCGCCGCCTCCTCGTTCAGGACCGGCCGCAGCCAGAAGAGATACCGCACCATCTCCTCCTCGATGCGCGCCTTCATGTCCTGGAACAGGGCGAAGCTTTCCTTCTTGTACTCGACGAGTGGATCCCGCTGGCCGTAGCCGCGCAGGCCGATGCCTTCCTTCAGATGGTCGAGGGAGTACAGGTGGTCCTTCCACTGGCTGTCGACGATCTGCAGCATGATGTCGCGCTCGACACGCCTCAGGAGATCCGGCCCGACGACGTGTTCCTTTTCCTCGTAGGCGGCCTTCACCCGAGCCCAGATCGCGTCAACGATGGCGTCGCTCGGCTGTTCGTCGAGGTTCACACCCTCGAGCCCCTGCGCTTCGAGACCGAATACCCGCGACACCTCGCGTGTGAGCGCCGGAATGTCCCACTCTTCCCGATCCAGCTCTTTGCCCGCGAACCGATCGACCTGTGCCTCGAGAAGATCCTCGGAAAGCGCCAGCACGTACCCGCGCGTGTCGAAGAGCTCCTCCTCGGTGAGATGGATCTTGCCTTCAAGGATCTCGCGGCGCAGCGTGTAAACGCTTTCACGCTGCTTGTTCATCACGTCGTCGTACTCGAGCAGGTGCTTGCGGACGGAGAAGTTCTGCGCCTCAACCTGGGTCTGCGCGCGCTGGATGGCGCGCGTGACCATGCCGTGCTCGATCGGAACGCCTTCTTCCATGCCGAGCTTCTGCATGAGGCCGGCGATGCGGTCGGAGCCGAAGATCCGCATCAGGTCGTCCTCGAGCGACAGGTAGAAACGCGAGGATCCCGGGTCGCCCTGGCGGCCCGCGCGGCCGCGAAGCTGGTTGTCGATGCGCCGGGCCTCATGTCGTTCGGTGCCGAGAATGTGCAGGCCGCCGAGGCTGACGACGGCGTCGTGCTCCGCCTCGGTCTGCTGCCGAAAGTGGGTGTAGATGCGCTCCCACTCGCCGCGCGGCGCACGGAAGAACCCATCCACATGGAAAAAGTACACGAACTCCTCGTCGTCGACGAATTTCTCCTCGCCCCGGGGCAGCCGCTCGGCAAGCTCCTCAGCGATGGCCTGCTGGCGCGCCATGTGCTCCGGGTTCCCGCCGAGGAGAATGTCGGTCCCGCGCCCCGCCATGTTGGTCGCAATCGTGACGTTGCCCTGCCGCCCGGCCTGGGCGACGATCGCGGCTTCCTGGGCGTGATACTTGGCGTTGAGGACGACGTGCTTGATGCCGCGCTTCCGGAGCAGCGCGGACAGCCGTTCGGACTTTTCGATCGACACGGTTCCGACCAGGGTCGGCCGCCCCGAGGCCTGCTTCTCGAGGATGTCGTTGACGATCGATTCGTATTTCTCGCGCTCGGTGCGGTAAACGAGGTCGGGCTCCTCGACGCGCCTGAGGGGACGGTTGGTCGGAATGACCATCACGTCGAGCTTGTAGATCTTGTTGAACTCCGCCGCCTCGGTTTCCGCGGTGCCCGTCATTCCGCAGAGCGTCTTGTACTTGCGGAAGTAGTTCTGGAAGGTGATCGTGGCGAGCGTCTGGTTCTCGCGCTCGATCTTCACCTGCTCCTTGGCCTCGACCGCCTGGTGCAGGCCGTCGCTCCAGCGGCGGCCGGGCATCAAGCGGCCCGTGAACTCGTCGACGATCACGACCCCGCCGTCCTTGATCATGTAGTCGACGTCGAGGCGGTACAGCGCGTGCGCCCGCAGCGCCTGGTGGATGTGGTGGAGCAGCGGCATGTTCACCGGGTCGTACATCCCGCCGGACCCGGCGACGAGGCGGTGGCCGAGCATCTGCTCCGCCTTGGCCATCCCGGTCTCGGTGAGCGCCACCGTCTTGTGCTTTTCGTCGACGAGGTAGTCGCCGGTCGTTTCGAGCTGCTCCCGCTCCTCCGCTTTGACGTTGCCTTGGGTAACCGCGCCCTTCTTCAGCTTCGGGATGATCCGGTCAACCTCGTAATACAGGTCGGTCGATTCCTCCGCAGGCCCGGAGATGATGAGCGGCGTCCGGGCCTCGTCGACGAGGATGCTGTCAACCTCGTCGACGATGGCGAAGTGGTGTCCGCGCTGCACCATCGACGTGAGCTCGAACTTCATGTTGTCGCGGAGGTAGTCGAAGCCGAACTCGTTGTTGGTGCCGTAGGTGATGTCGGCGCCGTAGGCGACCTGCCGCTGCGCGTCCGTCAACTCGTGCTGGATTACGCCGACGCTCATGCCAAGGAACCGGTAGACGCGTCCCATCCATTCCGAGTCGCGGCGCGCCAGGTAGTCGTTGACGGTGACCACGTGGACGCCCTTGCCCGCAAGCGCGTTGAGATAGGCGGGCAGCGTGGCGACCAGCGTCTTGCCTTCGCCGGTCTTCATCTCGGCGATCTTTCCGCCGTGCAGCACCATGCCGCCGACTAGTTGGACGTCGAAGTGCCGCATGTTGAGCACGCGGCGGCCGGCCTCGCGGACCGACGCGAAGACCTCCACCAAGAGGTCGCCCAGCGATTCGCCATCGGCGACGCGCTTGCGGAACTCAACGGTCTTCTCGCGGAGCTGCTCGTCGGTCATCGCCTGCGTCCGCGGCTCGAGTGCGTTGATTTCGGCGACCCGTGGAGACAGGCGCTTGAGCTCGCGCTCGTTCTGGGTGCCGATGACCTTGGCGAGGAGTTGACCGATCATACGTTGTGACAGGGACGTTCAATTACACGATGAGTATCCACCGATTGTAGCCGTGGGGCTACGGATCGGCAAGGAAACCGCAGACTGTAGGGGACTTAACGGTCGCGAGGCTTCTGCGTGAGGAGCCGGAGCGGATTGATCAGCCGGCCGTTGGCGACCACCTCGTAGTGGAGATGATAGCCGGTGGCTCGACCGGTGGCGCCGACCTGCGCGATGACGTCGCCGCGCTGGACCTTCGCGCCGGGCTTGACGAGGTACTTGAGGAGGTGCCCGTAGCGCGTTTCGAGACCGAACCCGTGATCGATCACGATCAGGTTGCCGTACGCGCCCTGCCGGCCGACGTGCCGAACCGTTCCCGCCGCGGTCGCGTAGACCGCCTCCCCGCGCTCGCCGGCGATATCGAGACCCGAGTGATAATCGTCGCCTCCCGTGATCGGATCCCTCCGCGGCCCCATCCCCGACGAGAGCCAGCCATAGGCGGGCCATATGGACGGCGTTGCCGCGGCGAGCGCGTTGCGGCGCTCGACAGTGCCCGCGACAACGTGAAGGCGGTTCTCCAGGCCTTCAAGCAGCGTGCGGAGCAACCCGAAGGTGTCGTCCGGCGACGCGAGCGCGGAAAGCGTTGTCGCATAGGTCGGATCCTGTTGCGATCCGGCGGTTCTCGGTCCAAGCCCCGGCGCGGTGCCGCCCATGGCGCGAGCCTTGACGATCGCCGGGAGGCGGTTCATGGCGCGTGCGAGGTTCGGGTCGAGGGCGGAGCGGTCGCCCAGGTCGGCGATTGCTGACTGAAGCGATGCGATCTGACCGGCGAGCGCTTCAGTGGCCTGCCGGTAGTTTGCGTTCTCGATTTCGAGGGCCTGATGGCTGGCTCGGAGGTCGGCGGCGTTGCTGTACGCCTTCCACGCGGCGCCCATGCCGATCAGGATGGGTGTCGCCAGCACGATACACGCGGCGATGGCAACAGGGCGCACCGGGACCGTGGCCCGGTGCAGCACGCCTGAGCTGCGGTCGGCCGCAAGAATCGTGTAACGCCCTGAAGGCTTCATGGTTCGCGCACGTGTGATGATTTACCGCCGCCCGGAGCTGAGCAGTGGCTCTAGAAGCTACCACAGCGGTTCCGAGTTCTTAAAGCCAAAACTGATGGCGATCATCGGGCGAAGCGGGCGTAGGGGGTCAGACCCCCTTCGCCTGGTCCTGGCCGATGCCTGGTATCGCGGCGGTCTATGCCGCAACGCTGACCCTGCTTGTCACCTCGACCAAACTGACCACGTCGGCGAACGCGATCTTTCTGCAGTCCACGGCGCCGCTGTATATCGCGATCCTTGCGCCGTTTCTGCTCGCCGAGCGCTTCCGGTCCCGCGATCTCGTGTTCCTGGCAGAGGTCGGGGCGGGGCTCGCCATGCGCTTCGCTGGACGTCCCCAGGCGACGGTCACCGCGCCCGACCCAGCCACCGGCAACCTCCCCGGTGTCATCTGCAGCCTCACGTGGGCGTTCACCCTAGATGGGACTCCGATGGGGCGAGCGGCACGGCGCGCGGGTCGGTATGTCCGCGGTGGTCGTGGGCAACGCCATGGCCTTTGTCGTGGGGATGCCGTTTGTCTGGCCGCCGCCTTCGGCGTCAGCGGGCGAGTGGGCCACGATGGCGTACCTGGGCGTCTTCCAGATTGCCGTTGCCTACGGCTTCCTGACGAGCGCCGTCGAGCGCCTTCCGGCTCTCGACGTCTCGTTGCTCTTGCTCCTGGAGCCGGTGCTGA
>JACPPO010000049.1 GCA_016190945.1 Acidobacteriota bacterium
GACTTGAGAGTCGCTCCCGAGATCGCATCCGAAATCGTCGTGAAACGACTTCGAACATCCTCGTCCAACCTCGCCGTATCAACCTGCTCGAACGCCTCGACCAGCCGTTCGAATGCGCGTCGCGCGCCGGCGAGGTCGTCGCTGGCCAGCGACTCGCTGGCCGCGAGGTAGGCCTGATAGGCCGGGCGCAATTGCGCGCCCATCGTTACGGCGGCTTCCGCGCCGGCGGGGCGAGGCGGCGCGGCATTTGGCTCGAATGCCAGTGGCGCGGCCGCGAAACCGTCGCTGGTCAGCGACCCGCCCGGATCGACGGATACCTGATGGGCCGGGCGCCGCTGCACGCTCGTCGGCTCTTCCGCTTGCGCTCCGGTGTGCAGATACTGCGCGGCACTCGTGATGAACACGAGTCCCAAAAACACCACCAGTCGCCGGATTCTCACTCCTCTAGCGCCCGTCATCGTTTGCCCCATCATCTCCTCCCGCCCGTCGATAAAATCTTCCTCAAGGAAAGCGCGATTGGTGAAGCTAGCTCGCTCGCCTTCTCCTTCCCGCTGTCAACTCGAAGTTCGCGGTAGCCGTGCCTTTCGCCTCGACCGTCACTTCTTGACTGGACTCCCCGAGAATGGGGTGCCAGGCAGTCAGCTTGTATTTGCCCGGAGGTACCTGGGCGATCTCGAAGGTCCCGTCCGGACCGGAAAACGCGAAATACGGGTTGTCCACGCGGTAGAACCAGTTCTGCATGTGGTTGTGCTGGTCGCACTCGAGCTTGACGATTTTGGCCGTGTCCCGCTTGAACTTGATTCCCAGCTTGAGAAAGCCGTTGCCTTCGAGATCTTGGTTGTGGAGGCTGTCTCGAACCGTGCCCCGCACCTCGTAGGTATGCGGGCTGTGCTTCACCGGGTCTTGATTGTCGAACCGGATGACCGAGCCGTTGGCAATCACGCCCGTAAAGGCGCCGAAGATACATTTCTGCGGCTTGAGCGTCGTCCCCATGAACTTGTCGCTCGTTCCCGCCGCCTGGCGCTGCCCGGGAGGAGGTCCCGCAATGGTGAAATTACTGAAAGGCTTTCCGCTCGTGACTCCTTCCAGAATCACCACGACATCGGCCAGGGTCCCGCCTTTGGCGCTCACCTCGTACAGCAACCGATCCTCAGCGCCGCAGACTTCCGGGGTTTTCTCGACCTTGAACACCTTGGCGGCCGGCACGTTCCCGGCGAACGAAGCCTTGCCCTTGATCGTCCCTCCATTAGGCACCGGCACTACCTGATAAGTCAGTGGAGCGGCGTCGCGCGGCACGACGAAATCTTTGGGAGGCGGGCCCTTGGGGGTCGTAACGGGAACATCTTTTTCTTCCTGTTTGCTTGCTGGTTTGCTTGCCGGCTGCTGAGCGTTCGTTTCCGTCCACCAACCGCCCGCGCCGAGAACAGTAGCGAGGGCAAGGGCAAAACAGATTCGCGAAGAAATGCGCATGTCACCTAACCTCCACGTAAAACGGTTCTCCGGCACCTCACGGCGCACCGCACGTCGGGCCTCTCGACTCCGCCGACGTGGGCGAACATACCGGGGGTACAGCGTAGCCACGGTGGTGGGGTAGGCAACGTTGGTGCCTTCCTCAGAATTCGGTGGAATTAGTTGACAGGCTTCGACTTGCGCTGATCACGCATTCTCGAACGTCGGCGCCGGCTGCTTCTTTCCGGCCGCTTCTGGCCGGAAACCGGCCGGACACACGCCCCTTGCGCGGTCGCGCTCACGACTGCTGACGGCCACGCGAGGCTCAGTGAGCTTGGATGGTTCGGTGGCGCCGCAGGTGTTCCTTGAGCGTCGAGCGCGAGATGCCAAGACGCCGGGCGGTTTCGGCGCGATTCCCGCCGCATGCTGCCAGGATGCTGAGGATATGCCGGTGCTTGGCCGCTTCAAGAGCTTCCCCCTCCGCATCGGCCGCGTCGCCTTTCGACTCGGTGATCTCGGGAGGGAGGTCTGTGACCTCAATGAGATCGCCGTCGGCGAGAATCGCCGCACGCTCCAAGACGTTCCGCAGCTCGCGGACGTTGCCCGGCCACCAGTAGGCGAGAAGGGCCTCCTGGGCCCCGCGAGACAGGGCCACATGTCGGCTCAAGCGCCGGGAGAATTCCTTGAGAAAATAGGTCGAGAGCGGGTCGATGTCGTCCGGGCGTTCCCGCAGCGGTGGAACGTCGATCCTGACGACGGCAAGACGGTGGTACAGATCCTCCCGAACGCGGCCGGCGCGCACTTCCGCCGCGAGGTCACGATTCGTGGCGGCAACGAACCGAATGTCGGTCCGGATCTCCTGTTCTCCTCCAACGCGCCGGAATGGGGCCCCGTCCAACACGCGCAGCAGAGCCGGCTGGAGCGACAAAGGTATCTCCGCCACCTCGTCCAGGAACAGCGTCCCCCCAATGGCCAACTCCAGCAAACCATGCCGGCGCGAAGCGGCCCCGGTGAACGCGCCACGTTCGTGTCCGAAGAGCTCCGCCTCAAGAAGGCTTTCCGGAAACGCTCCGCAATTGGCTTTCACCAGGGGCCGCTGGGCGCGAGGCGATTGTCGGTGGAGCGCGTCGACCACGAGCTCCTTGCCTGTGCCCGTCTGCCCCGTTACGAGCACTGTCGTCCGGTCGGCCACGGCGATCCGCGCAATCAGGCGCCGCAAGTGCTCGGTCGCCGCCGAAACGCCCACGAGTTCGACCCCGGTTCCACTCCGGCGCACGGCCTCAATCTCGCGCTGCAGGCGCCGCCGCTCGGCGGCGCGTGTCACCACGCGGGCGAGGTCGCCGAGATCGAACGGCTTGAGGATGAAATCGGTCGCGCCAGCCTTCATTGCCGCCACCGCGGTTTCCACGTCGGCGAAGGCGGTCACCATGACCACTTCAGGGTCGTCGTCGCGTGACCGGAGGGTCTTGAGCACATCGAGCCCCGACATGTCTGGCAGCCGGTGGTCGAGAAGCATGACGTCGACGAGATTGGCCGCCGACAGGGTCAGGGCCTCGTTGCCGGTCGCCGCTGCCAGGACCCGGAACCCGCGGGCTGCGAAATGGTCGACCAGCGATTCGCGCATGCCCGGTTCGTCGTCGACGATGAGCAGCGTCCCTTGGCTCATGTTTGTGCGAGCGTTTGGGAGACTGGTGTGGGCGCACCTGGCAAGATGACGCGGAAGCGCGCGCCCTTACCTACGGCGGTTTCGAGCTCGAGATGCCCCCCGTGATCCTTCACGATCTGATGAACGACCGACAGGCCGAGGCCGGCGCCGTGGGGCTTTGTCGAAAAGAACGGGTCGAAGATACGCCGCCGTGTGTCCTCGTCGATGCCGGGACCCTCGTCCGCCACCTCGAGGCACGCCGCCGGCGTGCCGGCCAGCCTGGCCGGTCGTACCACCAGCGCAAGACGGCCGCCAACGGGCGAGGCCTCAACCGCGTTGAGAAGAAGATTGAGGAGCACCTGGCGGATTTGACCGCCGTCAGCCAGCGCGGTCGCGGGTTCCAGGTCAAGATCCAGGCGCAGGCGTTGCACGCGAATTGTTCCCTCGACGAGAGCGGCCGCATCGCGGGCCGCTTCCATCAGGTCGACGTGGACTCGTTCGGCCGGGTGCGGGCGGGCGAATGTCGAGAACGACCGGAGAAACGCCGCGAGGCGATCGACCTCGGCTACCGCCCGCACGGCGAACCGGCGCACGCGCGTCTCCTCTATCGGCCCGTCCAGGAGCGCCTGAAGGGAGGTCTTGATCGCGGCGAGGGGGTTCGCGACCTCGTGCGAGACGGTGGCCGACAGGCGCCCCAGCGCCGAGAGCCGCTCGGCGCGGACGACTGCCTCCTCGCGTCGAACCGACTCGGTCACGTCGACGGACAATTCGATCACGTGTGTCACCTCGCCGGCCGCATCGTGCACCGGCGCGGCGACCACTTGCACGTAGCGCTGTTCTCCGCCGGCGCCTGGTCGCGTGATCAGCCGCCGAACTACTTGCTGGCCACGAAGCACATCTTCCCCCGGGCATTCGGCGCACGGTTGGACACACCCAAACGCTTCGGTGCAGGGCCGCCCCACAACGGCGTCTCCGTACTCCCTCGTGAGCGCCCGATTCGCCCACACGACGCGCCGGGCGCGGTCGAGGAGGCACAAGCCGCCCTCCATTCCGCTCACAACTCCTGCCAGTTTTTCTCTCTCTTGGGCCAGTTCGCGCGTGCGCTCCTCTACCGCGTGCCGCAGATCCTCGTTCCATCGAGCGAGGGCCGCCTGGGCGTGACCGAGCCGTTCGGTCATCTCGTTGAAACGACCAGCCAGGTCTTCGATTTCGTCGTTGGTATCGCAGAGCACCCTAGCCGAAAAGTCCCCGCCCGCCACCCGTTCAGCCGCGCGCGAAAGAGCCTCAATTGGCCGGGACAATCGCCAGGCCGCGAGAGCTCCAAACACAGCGGCCAAGGCCCCCGCCAACAGGGCCCCCAGCGCAATAGCTCGACTCGCACGACGTGCCGCCCCGATGGCCTCTGCTTCGGGAGCCATCACCGCCAGCACCCAACGTCGCCCCCAGGCCTCTGCCGCGCCACGGATAGGAGAGAATCCGTAAGCGGTGCCCCCAGGTGTCAAAAGGCTACCCGGCCCAGACAGCACGCGGCGAACCACTTCCGGCGGCTCGTCCGCCGCCAGGCTCCGGCGCCTCAACATACTGAACGAGATCGCGCCACCGTCGCTCGATGCGAGATACGTCCCTCGCTCGTCGAGCAGCGTCACGTGGCCCTGGACCCGAAGCGGCTCAAGCAACGCGAACAGATGCGCTGCGAACAAGTTCACCACCAGTAGACCCCGGGTTCGCCCGTTGTCGCCCAGAGAGAGCGTGTATCGGACCACGGGCTGAGGGGGCTCTTCGATTCGTCCGTACTCGACGTTGAGGTCCATCGGCGACACATAAATCTGGCCCGGCGCTCGCGCAAGCCCCTCCCGTACGTAGTAGCGGTCGCTCTTGTCCTGTAGTTCGTGCCTGGGCACGGCGACCGCCCGGCCATCCTGATAGTTGATGCGAATGACTTCGTGGCCGGTCCCATCGATGTAGCGGACCTGGTAGTAGGCCCGCCGGCCTTGCGAAAACGTCAGAAAGGCCGACTCAATCTCCGCGCGCGAGGCTTCCCGGTGTTCGGAAACTGACTGCCGGAGAAGTTGCCCGAAAGAAGGGTGTGTCGCCAGATAGCGCAGGTCTTCCTCAATCGAGGCGTCGAGGACCTCGATCGCCCGTGCTCGTTCCGTTGCCGCCTCAGCGAGGGAGTCAAGCGCGCGCGCTCGCAGGCCAGAGGCCGCCTCCCGTGCCGCCCATGCCCCCACGACCACAGATGGTACAAGCGCGAGACCGAGGAAGCCGATCAACAGCTTCGCCCGAATCGAGAGCTTCGGAAAGATCTTGTCGAGGTTGATACCGAGCGATGTTGAGCGCACTTCCCGCGCCTCCTCTTTCAGGGCCTCGTTTGGAGTAAGCACTTGGCGTGCCAGTCGAAATCCCTCTTCCCTCCGCGTGGAACGGCAGCATTCGAGATCACGCCGCGACGGGCGGAAAATCTCACGTATCTTGGCAGGGAGGGAAGAGAATCCGGGGGCCAGTGCGGCCCCTGGCACGATCGCTATTATCCGGACGTGTACTGCGATAGCTTTGGAACAGGTGCGCCATGAAAATAAGCAATAAAGCGGTCAATGAATGATACCGGCTGCTGCAAGAGCATGATGCGGTGTCTGTTTCCGGATACGCCGCGCGACTTCCCCCTCAGGCGGGCCGTCCGAACGGCGCTTCGGACGTTGCACATTCTCGCAACCGGTGTTCTCGTCGGTGGCCACATCTTCGGGCAACCAAAGGAGCAGCTTTTCGGCTGGCTCGTGGGCAGCGTTGCGTCGGGCGTCGTCCTTCTGGCGACCGATCTCCACGCGACCTTCGCCTTCCTGCTTCAGGTGCGTGGCCTTCTTGTTCTTCTCAAAGTCGTCCTGACAGCGTCGCTCTTCTTCTTCTGGGAGGCCGGCGTGCCGCTGCTCGTCGCGGCGCTGACCCTCGGTGCCGCAGGAAGCCACATGCCCGGTTCAGTGCGCCACCGGCTCGTCTTGGGTCGAGGCATGTTCGTCGGCGACGAGCGAAACGGATGACGCACTCACGATGATGTCGATCGTCCCGGCGACGGGATGCGCGCGCCAGCCTCCGCGCGCCTGACACTGCGATAGAGCCAAATCACCACTCCGAGGATCATGCCAAGCGGAAGCGCCATCAGCATGATGCTCATGTTCACGTACGCAGTCGCATTGTCTTCCACGCCCACCAGCCCGCAGACCGGACAAGCAAGCGCGGCCCGTGGTGCCAGAACCAGGATCGCGGTAGCCACGGCAACGCGCATCGCCACTCCCTAAAAGTAGACGCGACCGTAAATGACGGGCCACACGCCGACGACGAAATACCAGAATGTCTGCGCACCCAAGAGGAAGCCTGGCGAGAGCGTACCATTTCGGAGGCGCCACCACGCGACGCCAAGGCCGATGAGCGCGCCGACGGCATGGAGCCCATGGGCGCCGACGATCACATAGAAAAACGAACCCAGCGTGCTCGATCGGATCGTCAGGCCCTGGCTGAGCAGGCCGATCCACTCGCGGCCCTGAAGCACGACGAAGATCGCTCCCAGCATCCATGCCAGCAGGACCGTCCGGGTGGCGGAAGCCGGGTTCCGCCGATACTGGCGGTTCGCCCAGACGAGGAGCAGGCCGCTGGCCACGAGCGCGGCGGTGTTGAACGCGGTCGCCGCCGCGGGGAGCACGGGCTCGCTCGGCAGCCGCCACGTTCCCGGCTTGGCACCCGCTCGCGTAATCGTGAAGGCGCTGATCAACCCGGCAAAGAACATCACCTCGGCCGCCACGAACAGCAGCATCCCAAGGACGCTGTTCGGCACGACTTCGCGGCGTCGCGCCGGTAAAGGACCGAGTGTGGCTTCCATTGTCGTGGCTTCCACTGTCAATCTGGCCTCTACCGGTGGCCGCCCGCCCCGACGCCCCCGCCGCTCCCTACCGCCTGCTTGGCGGCGGTGTTCTCCCAGCGGAGGCCGTCGTGCTTCATGACGTCTGGCGCGATCCCGGCAAACATCACCACGATGAAGCCGATCATGGCGAGCAGCACGTACGCGACCCACCTTTTCTCGATATCCAGGTGCATGAAGTGCTTGGCGACGAGAAACGCCTTGACGATTGCGACCCCGAACGCTGCGATCAGCGTCAGCATTCGAATGCCGATCAGCGGCCCGAGAATGCTCACGACCAGCAACGCACACAGCATGGCCCAGATTTTCACGTAGTTCCTCTGCACGTGTTCGGTCATGGTGCTCACTTCGCGATGTAGAGCAAGGGAAAGAGGAAGATCCACACGATATCGACGAAATGCCAGTAGATACCGATGTTCTCGACCCTGTGCAGCTCCAGATTCTTCGCGGCGGTCGCCGCCACGAACAGCAGGATCACCATGCCGGCGAGCACGTGCAGCGCGTGCAGGCCCGCCGCCGTGTAGTAGAAGGACCAGAACAGGTTCGACCCGATCGTGAATCCGCTCGTGATCTCGGCGGTCCACTCGAAAGCCTTCACGACGAGGAACGTGGCGCCGCCGGCCGCAGTGAGCAGGAGCAGCCTGGCGGCGCTCTTGCCGTCGCCGCGCTCGGCGGCCTGATGCGCGAGGACTGCGGAAAGGCTGGACGAGAGCAGCACGAAGGTGTTGAACCCGCCAGCCCAGATGTTCGTGTGAATCGCCTGATCCCCCCAGTCGGGATGACCGATCCGGTGCATGATGTACGCCCCGAGCAGCCCGCCGAAGATGACGATCTCCGACACAAGGACCCACCAGACCCCCAGACGGCCCGTCGGGATTCCGGTCACGCTCCGTGTCGCAGCAAGGGTTGTCGTCACGTCCTGATCCTCTCAGGCGCCTTGTGGCAGCGGCAGCCGGGCGCCCGGCGCAACGGGGTCCGTCGCATCAGCGGGCTCGTACTGGGGCCAGTAATCGAGCGCCCGGCTGGGCACGTTGTATTCGTACGGGCCGCGGTACACGACCGGCATCGCCGCGAAGTTCCCATGCGGCGGCGGCGACGGGGCGAGCCATTCCAGGGTGTTGGCCTTCCATGGGTTCGCTTCGGCAACTGTTCCCCGGAAAAGGCTGTAGACGAAGTTGATGACGAACACCACCTGAAAGGCCAGCGTCACCAGCAGCGCCCGCGTCGCCAGAATGCGCAAGCTCTGCATCTCCGGCGTCGCCAGCTCCGCAAACATCGAGTAGTCGAAGACGCGCCGGTGGTCGCCGGCCGTTCCCGTGATGAACAGCGGGATGAAGCAGATGTTGAAGGCGATGACGGTGCCCCAGAAGTGCACCTTCCCCCACGTTTCGTTCATCATGCGCCCGAACATCTTCGGAAACCAGAAGGTGATGCCCGCAAACGCCGCCATGAACGCGATGGGGAAGAAGGTGTAATGGAAGTGCGCGACGACGAAGTACGTGTCGTGGAAGTAGATGTCCGATCCGGCCGAGCCGAGGAAGATTCCCGTTACTCCGCCCAGCAGGAACTCGGCCACGAAACCCAGCGCCCACAGCATCGGCGTAGTGAACCGGATTGAGCCCCCGTACAGCGTGGCAATGTAGACGAAGAACATCTCGGCCACCGGAATCGAGATGATAAGCGTCGTCAGGCTGAAGAGGCTCGCCATCCGCGGATCGATGCCGGCGACGAACTGGTGATGCGCCCAGACGAAGAAGCTGATGATGCCCGTGGCGACCGCCGAATAGACGATCGTCCGGTAGGCGAACAGTTTCTTCCGCGCGAACACCACCATCACTTCGGCGACAATGCCCATCGCCGGCAGCAGCAGGACGTAGACTTCGGGATGGCCGAAGAACCAGAAGAGGTGCTGCCAGAGCACCGGATCCCCTCCGCGGGCCGGATCGTAGAACCCGGTGCCGACGACCTGGTCGAAGAGCAGCATGACGGCGCCGGCAACGAGTGGGCCGACCGAGCCCATGAAAAGGACGGCGGCAATCACGATCGTCCAGATGATGATCGGAATATCGAACATCTTCATGCCTGGCGCCCGTGAGTTCATCGTGGTCGTGATGAAATTGATGCCTCCGAGGAGAAACGCGACAAACTCCAGCGCCACCGCCAGGAGCCACAGCGTGGATCCGAAGGGCGTCATGCTATAGGCGCTGTTGGCCGAGAGTGGGGGGTATGCGGTCCAGGCACCGCCGAACGCTCCCCCCGGCACGAAGAACGAGGCGACCAGCACAACCGAGCTGAGGAAGAAGATCTGGTACGAGAGGCGGTTGACCCTTGGGAACACCATGTCGTCACAACCGAGCATCAACGGAATCAAGTAGTTCCCGAACCCGCCGAGCAGCACCGGCATCGCGACCCAGAAGATCATGATGGTTCCGTGCATCGTGACGAGGTAGTTGTAGTCGGCGGCCTCGACGGGGCCGAACAGCGGCACGCTAGCCCCTGGAAACGCCGCCTGCATGCGGAACACGTACGCGGCGAACGCGCCGATGAGCGCCATCGCCATTCCCGTCAACATGTATTGAAGCCCGATGGTCTTGTGGTCCGTGGACCACAGGTACTTCTTGACGAACCCCGGGTCACGCGCGGCGTCGTGCGGGTGACCGGTCATCGCGTGCCTCCTGCGGTACCCGCGTGGTCGTGCGCGGCGACATCGGCAATCGGAGTCGAGCTGGCGATCCTGTGGGCGGCGACCGCGGTGTTCGTGAATTCCGTCATCCACGCGGCGTATTGCGCCGCAGAGCCGATGTGGATGCGTCCTGCCATCAGTCCATGCCCAACCCCGCACATCTCAACGCACTGAATGTCGAAGGTCCCTTCCCGCGTCGGCCTGAACCAGCCGTGGATCGCTCGTCCCGGAATCGCATCCTGTTTCAAGCGGAACGCCGGCACCGAAAAGCTGTGCACGACGTCGCGGGCGTGTAACTCGAAGGTGTAGACACGGTCGCGCTGAACGTACATGTCATCGACGGTGCGGATGTCGTCAGGTGTGTCGAGCTTGCCGTCGGGGCCGGCGTGCACGAACGTCCACGACCACTGCTGGGCGATGATCCGGATCTGTTCTTCGCCCGGGGGTGCGGCGACTTTCACCTCGTTCCAGACGCGGAGCGCCGCCACGATGATGATGATGTCGAAGACGACCACCGCATAGTGCGGGTACGACACCCATGTCTTCTGGGACCTGTCCTCGCCGGATACATACTGGCCCCGGATCCCATCGCGCGCGCGGTACTTGAAAATGAACCCGAACAGGACGACTTCCGCGAGGATCAGCCAGAAACCGACAATGACCGCAATGAGCAGCACCAGGCCGTCGATCGTTGACGCGAACGAGGAGGCTTGCGGCAGCAACCAGGAGATCATGTCCGGGCCTCCTCAGGAAATGATGTAGAGCACCGCCACCGCAAAGGCGACGACTCCTGCGAGGGTCATCGCGAAGATCCTCTTCGCGATCGCGTCGGGGTCAAGAGCGGGTGTCATGTGGCCCTCTCGCCTGCTGTTACCCCGGCAGGCGTTGTATGTAGGCGGCAAGGTTGTCGATCCTCTCGGGCGCGACCGCCTTGTTGGCCATCTCCCGCATGGTGGCTCCCACGTCGTCGCCCTCGGCTCCACCCCGGATGCCCTCCCGGTACTTTCTGATCTGGCTCGCCACGTACCAGTCGTTCAGACGGGCGATTCGCGGTGCCATGATCGACTCGTTGCCTTCACCCTTCTCGCCGTGACAGACCGCGCAGGCTGCGTAGTCGGCCCCCCCGGCGGCGGGGTCCGGCGCGGGGAGCGTGGGGATGACCTCGACATCCGGCATCGCCGCCACGTACGCCACGACAGCCTCGACCTCTCGGTCCGACATCATCTGGCGGGCCATGGCCCGCATCCGCAGCCCCTTCTCATCGTCGGGGTGCTTGCCCCGGGTGCCGTCCTTGAAGCGTTGCAGCTGTCGTGTCAGATACCAGGCCGGCAGCCCGGCCAGCTTCGGAGCACTCAGCTCGACCTTGCCCTCACCGCCCACCCCGTGACAGTGCTCGCACGCGGCGTAGAGTTGTTCGCCGACCAGATCGGTGTGTGCTTCGCCACGGGCGCAACCAGCCCCCAACAGGCCGCACGCCAGGGCGACGGAGGTCAGGGCCACGCCGACATGATTTCGTGGCATTTGGGTCATCGGGCTGTCTCCTTTGAATCGCGTTTTGCTAAGACGGAGGAACCCGCGCTCGGGCTCGTCGCGGCCCACAACGGGGTCGAGGGCTCAGCGTTCCCCACCTTACCTTGCCTGCGCCGTTATCGATGGAGAAATTTTTCGCCTTGAACGAACTTAAGACCGTTCAGCAAACACAGTGCCCGGATGTCGGCGAGCGCGCCGGTTTCGTTTTCAGGCCAAGAACAGTCCATTTGGCCCATGAAACTGGTGCGTTCAACTCAGTAAAGCGCGGAGAATTTCATTGGCGGCGTGAAAATTTGCTGACGCTCAGGCCGGGTGTCTAGCCCCGGCTACCTGGATAGTGGCGGTTGCGACGCTGTATACCACATACCACGGTGTGCGGGTTGGTCGCTCGGCGGCGCCCGTCGAGCGCTTCCTGTCCGCAGGGTCAAGGAAGATCTTTGTAGAACCGCTCGAGGCGGAGTTGTGGGGCGGGCTTTCAGTGCAGTAACACGCCGGCGGCCAGGCTCGAGAGGTCGTAGCATCCATCGAGGGGCACCTCGTGGCGCCGTTCGACCTCCGGCTTGGCAGCCGGCGTCCGCGGCATGACCTGCTCGAAGGGCGGAGGCTCTTGCGCTGGCACCACGACCATCGCAGCCCAGAGGCCGACCGTTGCCGTTTGGCGGCGGCGCCTCGCGCATCACGCCGTGAGAGCCATTTGACCTTCTGCCCACCAGCGCTCCAGATCGGGTAGGAAATACCGAAGGCGGCACTTTTTGAGCTCGCGCGTGGTCACCAGCACTGCGTAGTCGTCGGTGCCGACGATGGACGCCAGTCGACCGACCAGATCCCGGCAGCTCGTATCGTCGGGACCATGAACCATGCTGTAGAGGGTATACGGAAAGCCCGGGAGCCTCTCGCGCGCGTAACAGTGACTGACCTGCGGCGCCCGTGCCAGCCGGCGCCCTGTCTCGTCCAGCTCCTCGCCGGACACGTTCCACACGACCATGGCGTTCCCGCGGACGCCGAGCCTCCGCTGGCGGAACGTCGCCACGTACCGCCGGATGGCGCCACCGAGGTGCCGGCGGGCGAACCCGAGCAGCTCGTCCTCCTGGCACGCCGCCAGATCCGCCAGCCGGGCGAAGGGTCGTTCGAGCAGCGGCAGCGGAGTCTGCAGCGCGCGGAAGAGACGCTCCTGGCGGGCCGAGAGCTCGAGCGGCGCCAGCTCCGGCAGCTCCTGCGCCGCGGTCGAGTTCTCGCCGGACAGCAGGTCGAAGTTGACGCCCACCTTGTACGTTCGCGTCCGCCGAGCCGGAAAGAAGCGCGCATCAGCGCGGCTTTCGAGCCGTGCCAGGGTCTCTTCGAGCCCCATCACCCGCGGAACGGCAATCGTGAACCAGAGGTTGTACGCATGCTCGCGCAGGTAGTTGTGCGTGACGGTCGGGTGGGCGTTGACGACGTCGATCACGCGGGGAAGCTCCTGCTCGGGCACGTTTGCCGCGCACAGTGCGCTTTCGTACCCGAGCAGGCTCCCTTCGAGCACGGCTGAGATCTCCCGGAGTTTGTTTTCACTGCTCCACGTACGGAGTTGTCCCAGCACGTCGCTCGATTGGAGTCCGAGCCGTTGGCCGAGCTCGTCGAAGGGGCGGGCGCACAGGGGAACCCCGTCCTGGACCTCTCGCGCCAACGCGTTCTCTTCCAGAAGCGGCAGCTTCACCATCACAGTCCTATCGTGAAGGCCCGCCACAGGCCGAAGACCCCGGACGGGGAACGCAACGTCTCGCTGTCCTCCACGGCGTAGGTGCGCGCGTTCACGAGGAAGAGCTTGTCTTCGGCGTTGGCCGTGATGAGCGCGTGGCCCCCGCGCGGAGTGAACTCGACGTGATAGATTCGGGCGCCGACGCGGAACGTGTGGACCACCTCGAGCGACTCGACGTCCACCACCTGGACGAATGCGTCGTCAGCCTCCCCCGAGAACGTCACCCACACATGGCGCTCGCCCGGTGCCCGCACGGCGTAGACCGGGTGGCCTCGCAGCTCGATCGAACGCTTGAACTTCCACGTGTAGCGGTCGAGCACGGCCAGGCGTTTCTCGCCGACGAGCGGGACGAAAACGGAGCCTTGCGCCACTGCCCACGAGGCGAGGTGCGGGAGCTTCTTCGGCGCGGTCCGGTCGCCCTCGGCGCCAGGCTCGCGCAACGAGATGACCCGCGGCGAGGGCACGGCGGCGTCCAGGTCGAGCACCGTCACGTCGGCCGAGTCGAGGTGCCCGACGACATAGTAGCGGCCGTCGGGCGTGATCATCGCGTCGTAGGGCTCCGCGGCGGCCGTGGGAATGCGGCGCTCGAGGATCGGCGCTTCGCCAGAGACGTCAATAATCCAGATCTCAGCCGCCTCGATGAGCACGCAGACGAAGCGGTTGCCCGGCGCGTCGACGATGCCGGTGACGCGAGACACGAACTGCCGGCCGCTTCGCTCGACCAGTGCGGGAATGCGGCGCACGACGCCGAGCGTGCGGGCATCCAGAATCGTGACGCCGCCCGGCGCATATTCGGCCGTCGCCACGAAACGCCCGTCCTGGCTGATGGCGATGTCGATGGAGCTATTCGATGTCTGCACCTCGCCCGCGCGCTCGAGCGACCGCAAATCGATGCGTGTGAGC